>JBEKPN010000102.1:0-4576 GCA_049520695.1 Dehalococcoidales bacterium
CCAGCGCCACGCCCTTGGAGACCTGCGGGTTGACGATGTTGATGAAGTCTATCTCGGGGTAGGCTGGCGAGCGCGCGATGGAGTAGCGCAGCCGGTCGCCGAAATTATCCTCGAACAGCCTGGCCTTGACGGCTTCCTCGTCGTTATGCACCACCACCTCGGCCTTCAGTATGCGCTCCTTGTTCCAGATGTCATCGAAGTTGACCTTGGTGGGCTCCACGCGGAAGAATTTGCGGTGCACCTCGTCCGACCAGTTGGGTTGCTCGGAAAAGAATTTCTCGCTGGAATAAAGCTCAAGATAGATGTCGTTCTGGCGGCTGAAATCGATGGCTTGGCGCACGATGGGGGCGTCCAGCGGCTTGGCATAGAGCGTAGCCCTGGTCCCGGTGTTGTATATCAGAGCGCCGTCGTAAAATATGTCAAAATCCTTGAGCCCCAGCTCTTCTATGATGGGCATGGTGGTACTGATGATGCGCCCCGTGCAGAGGGATACGATGACATTTAAATTAATGAGACGCGTGACGGCGTTTTTGTCTTCGGGGGCGATGTTGCCGTGCTTGTCCACCAGCGTCCCATCGATGTCGATAACCACCATTTTATACTTCAAGTCTTCCTCCGGAAAAATGCGAAAGTGGCTATGGCATTATAGCCAGTGCGCCTTTTTGCCGCAAGCCGGCGATATGTCATTGCGAGGAGGGAGTCATGAGCGACCGATGCGGCAATCTCCGTAAGTAAATTCCGACACGATTGACACAAGTTTATCAGGACATTCATTCTGTTTTTATTCCAAAGACGGGCGTATAAAACCATCACGAGGCTATTGCCAACCACCTGCAAACCTGCTTAAATATGAGCCATTGGAGGTGACTTATGAAAGTAATCCTGGGAATCTTCGTTGGCATACTGGCAGTGGTAGTAGTGCTGGTACTGGTCGCTGGCTACTTCGGTTTCGTCCCCGGAATCTCCAGCATCTTCGGTTCCGATAAACCCAGAGACCTGGGGGTAGCTTATACTCATGCCGATTATCTAAGCGTAACCGCTAAAGATAAGATTCAAAGGGTGGACTTACCTGCCGACACACCGCCGGCGCAGAGTCTAAGTTTCTCAGGTTCTCAATCAGCTAGCTTCAATATCACCCAGGCGGAAGCAACTGCTCTCCTCGACGATAACCCCTGGCCTTATTTTGCCATTACGGATTGCCAGGTACGCTTCAACTCCGATGGCACGGGCGAGATTGCGGGCATTCTCCTGATTGATAAGCTGCATGACTATGCTATTGGGCGCGGCTATACCGACACGGACTTCAACAACGCACTGAAATACGTCCAGGCATATGCCGTGATTCAGAAGGAAATGCCCTTCTACGTGAAAGGAACCGGCTCGGTGGTAAACGGGGTAATCAGTTTCGACATTTCTAAACTTGAAATAGGTAGATTGTCCATACCGCTCAGCCAGATTAATGACCATAAAGCTGCTCTCATCGACGCGGCTAATAAGGCTATGAGCCTTACGCCGGGTTTCTCGGTGAAAAACTTCAGCATCAGCGGCGGCCAGGTGCATTTTGAAGGTACACTGCCCAAGACTATCACACGGTCGGTAGGGTAGGCACTGGTCTGTGTATCAATAGGCGAGAAGGATACTGCCAGCCGGGTAGAGGGCTTTTCTTTTAGGCTCGCATTCCGATAGAATAGACTGAGCCATGAAAGATACCTTAACGCCCATCCGGGCACAGTACCTCAATATCAAGAAGCAGCACCCTCAGGCTATCGTGCTCTTCCGCTTGGGCGACTTCTACGAGACCTTCGACGAAGACGCCCGCGTCACCTCGAAAGAGCTCGACATCGTGCTCACCTCGCGCAGCATGGGTAAGGGCGTTCAGGTACCCATGGCCGGCATCCCCTACCATGCGCTGGACGACTACCTGGGCAAGCTCATCAAGCGCGGCTACAAAGTGGCCATCTGCGAGCAGCTTACCAAGCCTGGCGAGAACAAGGGGCTGGTGGGGCGCGAGGTCATCCGAGTGGTGACCCCGGGCACCGTCATAGAACCCGGCCTGCTGGAAGCCAGGGCCAATAACTATCTGGCCTGCGTGGCCGTCGAGGGCTCTCAGGCCGGACTGGCGTATATAGACATCACCACCAGCGAGTTCATGTGCACCCAGATGCCTCTGGCGCGCCTGCGCGGCGAGATGGGCCGCCTCAACCCTGCCGAGATAGTCACTATCGAGGATGGAGATTTACTAGATTTCGGCATAGAGGCCTCCCTGACGAAGCTCGAACCCCGCTGGTTCGGGCTTGATGTGGCCGAGTGCACCTTGCTCGACCATTTCGGTGCGACCACGCTGGAAGGGTACGGCTGCGCGCGGCTGCCGCAGGCCATCAGGGCGGCGGGAGCCGTTCTGCACTACCTGGAGACCACGCAGAAGCAGGCGCTGGAGCAACTTACGCGCCTTTCCACCTATTCCACCGAGTCCTTTATGGCCATGGACGGCATCTCCCACGATAACCTCGAAATATTCCGCGGGCTGGTCTCCGGCATGGCACAGGGCTCGCTGCTCTCGGTGCTGGACGAGACGCGTACGGCTATGGGCGGCAGACTGTTGCGCAGGTGGCTGAGCCAACCGCTCCTTGAAATGGGGGAACTCACGCGGCGGCAGGATGCGGTCTGCTGGTTCCATAAGGACTCGCTGGCGCGGCGCGAGGTGGTAACCATCCTGGACAAAGTGGCCGACCTGGAACGCCTGGTCAACCGTATACGTAGCGGTGCTGCCATACCGCGCGAACTGGTAGCCCTGAAGCACAGTCTGGAGGTTGCGCCTGGACTTCTTAAGCTACTTATGAGCGAACCTGCCTGGATCAGAAAGGGACTCGTATCCCAGCCCGAGCTGGTCGAGCTCATCTCCAGCGTTATCGAAGAGCAGCCCTCTACTACGCTGGGCGAGGGCGGTGTCATTAAGCACGGCTTTTCGGCGGAGCTTGACGCGCTGCGCGCTTCCTCCCACGATGCCCGTCAGTATCTGGCCAACCTGGAGCGTCTGGAAAGGGAAAAGACGGGCATCAAGTCGCTCAAGATAGGCTTCAACAACATCTTCGGCTATTACATCGAGGTCTCGCAGTCCAATCTGGCACAGGTGCCCGGGCATTATATACGCAAGCAGACGCTGGCGGGTGGAGAACGCTACTATACGCCGGAACTTAAGGAATATGAGTCGCTTATCCTCAACGCCCGTGAGCGCATGGCCGAGCTGGAGACCAGCCTTTTCCGCCAGGTGTGCCAGCAGATATCGCTCTCAGCCGAGTCCGTGCTGGCGCTGGCGGCTGTGCTGGCCGAGCTGGACATGTTCACCTCGCTGGCCGAAGTAGCGCTGAGGTATGGCTACACACGCCCCGAGCTGAACTCGGGAGGGGTTATCGATATCAAGGGCGGGCGGCACCCGGTGGTGGAGAAGTCGCTTCCCGCCGGGCAGTATGTCTCCAACGACGTCTATCTTTCCAACGAAGACGCTCAGATAATCATACTCACAGGGCCGAACATGGCGGGCAAGTCAACCTATCTCAAGCAGGCGGCCATCATCGTCCTCATGGCACAGATAGGCAGCTACGTCCCGGCGGAGAAAGCGGTCATCGGTCTGGTGGACCGCATATTTACGCGCATCGGCGCCAGGGAGGACCTCTCTGCGGGCAAGTCCACCTTTATGGTGGAGATGGTGGAGACGGCGGGTATCCTGAATAACGCCACGTCCAGGTCGCTGCTCATCCTTGACGAAATCGGGCGCGGCACCAGTACCTACGACGGACTGGCCATCGCGCAGGCGGTGGTGGAGTTCATCCATAACTCGGCCGGACTGGGCGCCAAGACGCTCTTCGCCACGCACTATCACGAGCTGGTGGCGCTGGCCGATTACCTGCCGAGGGTGCGCAATTTCAACGTGGCGGTCTCCGAAGACCGGGGTGAGGTGGTCTTTTTGCACAAGATTGTGCCCGGTGGAGTGGATAAGAGCTATGGCATTCACGTTGCCAAGCTGGCCGGTTTGCCCCGGGCAGTGATTAAGAGAGCCACTGAAGTGCTGGCTGACCTTGAGAACTACAGTCGCGCTAGAGCCGGAGAGCCGTCTAGGCAAACCCCGCAAAGCGCTGCCCCACAGCTGTCGTTCTTTGTGCCCCAAGCAGACGTAGTGAGGGAGCTTGAAAAGCTCGAAATAGACACGCTTTCGCCACTGGAGGCTCTGACCAGACTCTACGAACTGCAAAAGAAGGCTATGACAAGCCAGTGATTTAAGATGAAAGATTATAATTTAAAAAGGCTACATTCACGAATGAAATGCATCATAAAAAAGTTTTTAAAAATCCGGGAAAATTCCTCTTCGGAAAAAAATTAGAAAATTCCAGAGCTTATAAAATAGTTGTATGAAAATTTCTTGAGGTGAAAAATATTCAGAGAAAATTTTGGGCAGTTAAAGAATTCTTTCAAAGATGTTTAATCCAAAAAACTATTTCTTATGAATAAATTTTGGTAAAAAGGGTCTCTCGGTACGCTAATGTTTCTGTCTAAGAGTTTTTGATAGAATTTTGCCTTT
>JBEKPN010000103.1:0-4503 GCA_049520695.1 Dehalococcoidales bacterium
CAAACCCGGAACAGACGGTGGTGGCTCTGTACCAGCGACTGACCGCTCCCAAGGGCTTTTACCATGTGGGCATGACCGTCTACCGTGTTTTTGTGGGAACACTGCTGGGTGCACTGGTGGGGACGGTGTTGGGCGTCGCCACGCGTTACAGCAAACTCGCCGAAACGGCGGTGCGTTCGGTCATCTACCCGCTGTTGCAAACGGTGCCCACCATCTGCTGGGCGCTGGTGTTTGCTCTGTGGTTCGGCCTGCACGATACCGCTCCCATCCTCACCGTCGCCGTGGCGGCGGCCCCCTTCTTCATCATCAACGTCTGGGAGGGCATGAAGGAGCTGGATGCCAGCCTGATAGAGATGGCTTCGTCCTACACGCGCAAGCGCGTCAAGATACTGGGCAAGGTCATCCTACCCATGCTCTATCCTTACCTTTTTGCCGCCACCAAGAGTGGCTTCATGATAGCCTGGAAAATCATCGTGCCCGCCGAGATATTCGGCTCGACATCAGGCATGGGTTACATGCTTTCCATTGCTTTCGAGACCTTCCGCATTGCCGATGTGTTCGGCTGGACGCTGGCTTTCGCCATCATCATCGCCGTGTTCGACTACGGCCTGTTCAACTATATCGACAGAAAGTACATACGTAAATGGAAACCTCAAGAAGCAAAGTCCTCCTAGTAGAAGACCTGCGCAAGGGCTTCGGCAAACTCGCCGTGCTCGACAGCATTAGCTTCAGCGTGGAGCACGGGGAGATGGTGTGCATACTGGGGCCTTCCGGCTGCGGCAAGACCACTCTACTGCGCATCGCAGCCGGGCTGATTCCCTTCGATTCCGGCACGGTTCTCGTCGGCGGCGAGGACATCCGCAATAACCATGATTACCTTAAAACCGTATCCGTGGTCTTCCAGGAGCCACGCCTCTTGCCCTGGCGCACCGCGCGGCAAAACGTGCATCTTTCGCTGGAACTGCGTAAGGACGGGCACGACGAGGGCGACCTAGGGGCAGTGGACGCCGCGTTGTCTATGGTAGGACTCTCCGAATTCACCGGCGCCTATCCGCATGAGCTCAGCGGCGGTATGAAACAGCGCGTGTCGCTGGCGCGAGCCATCGTCACCGAGCCGGAGATACTTTTTATGGACGAGCCCCTCACCGGCCTCGACCTGCACAACCGCGAGGAGTTGCAGGATGAGATAGTCAGAATATGGAGCCAGAAAAAGGTTACCCTGCTGCTGGTGACTCACGACCCGGCTGAAGCCATCCACATGGCCGACCGCATCATCGTGCTGTCGGAACGCCCGACGCGCATCAAGAGCATTATCGGCGTTAACCTGCCCAGGCCGAGGCCGCGCGACTCAGGCGCCGTGCGCGAGATGGAAAACACGATACGTGGGCTGTTCGGGGAAGATACTGCTGGCGAAAGTCCACGACAGGAACCAGCGAAACTCTTAAAATAAAGTCAGATAGGGCGCTCCTGCACTTTTCGTAGGGGTGACAATGCGTCTTAAACCTTCCTGGTTACTGTTTGCCGCCCTCGTTGTATTGTTTATAATTGCCGCACCTCTCAACTCTTTTCTGCGCATAGGAGGGGATTTCCGGTCGTTTGTCCTTCCTCTCGGAACCGTGGGGCGCGTTGCTGGCAGCCCTTGCGGCGCTCACAAAAATGAGCAGGTGGCTGAGGTTCCTTTTTATCCTCACAGGTGCCTCCGAGCTGGGCTGGCCGGTCAACCTGTGGCTGCACGACATTTTATAAAGGCCTTCCCTACCGAGCCCCTCACGTACATTCTGGTATTCTTCGTGTTGCAGGTTACCTTTATTGCCGGGGTCGTTGGGACTATTATTACTGGAATCGTATAGGAGTATAAAGTGAGGAGAGCAAGGTAATTACAGGCGCTGGTATGCTATAATATCGGAGATTTTTCCCCGCTGGAAGGGTGGCATGTTCACGCATCTTCACGTCCATACCGAATACAGCTTGCTCGACGGCATGTGCCGTATTCGTCCTCTGGTGGAGCGCGCCAAAGCGCTGGGCATGACCTCGCTGGCCATAACCGACCACGGGGTGCTCTATGGGGCTATCCAGTTCTACCAGGCGGCTAAAGAGGCCGGAATCAAACCCATCCTTGGTTGCGAGACCTACATTGCCTCGGGCAGCCGGCTCGGGCGCAACGCCAGCGATAAAGGTAACTCTCATATCGTGCTGCTGGCCAAGAACCAGACCGGCTGGCATAATCTCATCCAGCTTATCACCAGGGCGCACCTGGATGGTTATTATTACAAGCCGCGAGTGGACAAAGAACTCCTGCTGCAGCACCGCGAGGGACTTATCGCCCTGTCCGCCTGCCTGGCGGGCGAGGTTCCGAGCCTTATCCTCTCAGGACGCTTGCAGGATGCCAGGGAAGCCGCCGGCTGGTACAAACAAACTTTCGAAAATTTTTATTTCGAGATCCAGCGCCAACCCGTCGCAGAAATGGAGCGCGTCAACCAGGAACTTGTCGTCATTTCCCATGAACTGGATATCCCGCTGGTAGCCACCAATGATGTGCATTATATCAACCAAGATGATGCCTCGGCTCATGATATTCTGCTGTGCGTCGGCACCGGCACCACCGTTTATGACGAAAAACGCATGAAGATGGCCGGCGATTACTTTTATCTTAAATCACCGGAGGAAATGGCAGCGCTCTACGCCGATTTACCTGAAGCTCTAGGAAACACGCAGAAAATCGCTGATATGTGCAACCTGGAGCTGGAGTTCGGGCGGCTGCACCTTCCGGAAATCGAGCGTCCGGAAGGTAAAACTCCCGAACAATATCTGATCGACCTCTGCTACGAAGGGTTACCGAAGTTCTATCCCCAGGCCACTGCTGAAGTGAAAGAGCGTCTGGAATACGAACTTGATGTAATTAAAAAGACTCAGTTCGCCAACTATTTCCTGGTGGTATGGGATATCGTCAGGTTCGTGCGCCAGAAAAACATTCTTTTTAACGTGCGCGGCAGCGCCGCATCGAGCATTGTTCTACGTTGCCTGGGTATCACCGAAATAGACCCGTTGGAGCATGGGCTCGTGTTCGAGCGTTTTCTCAACGTCGAACGACGCGAGATGCCGGATATCGACCTTGATTTTGAAGACACCCGCCGTGAAGAAGTCATCAGTTATGTTTCCTCCAAGTACGGCCCCGACCACGTAGCCCAGATAATCACCTTTGGGACGCTGGGGGCGCGCGCTGCCCTGCGTGACGTAGGCCGAGCGCTGGGCATGAGCTATGGCGATGTTGACCGAGTGACGCGCCTGGTACCGTTCGCCCCGGGGATGACGCTGGCCAAAGCACTCGAAGAAAACGCCGAACTCAAAAATATTTACACCGAGGATGCCATTATCCGCAATCTGATAGACACGGCACGTCGCGTGGAAGGCATTTCACGCCATGCTAGCACGCATGCCGCCGGAGTGGTCATCTCCAAGGAATCGCTGACCAATTACACGCCGCTGCAGAAACTGGGTAAGGGCGAGAGTGGTGAGCTGGTAATGACTCAGTTTCCCATGGAGGACATCGCCCATATCGGTCTGCTCAAGATGGACTTCCTGGGGCTGGCCAACCTCACCATCCTGGCGCGGGCCAAGGAGATAATCCACTCCACGCGCGGGCTGGATATCGACCTGCGCCGCATTCCTATGGATGACGCCAGGACATTTGCACTGCTGGCTGCCGGAGACACCACGGGTGTCTTCCAGCTTGAAGGCTCGGGCATGCGGCGCTACATCAAGGAGCTCAAACCCACCGCATTCAGCGATATCGCTGCCATGGTAGCGCTCTACCGTCCGGGACCCATGGAGCAGATACCGCATTTCATCAGGTCCAAGCACGGTGAGGAACCCATCCGTTATCCCCATCCAACACTCGAGGAATATCTTGCGGAAACCTACGGCGTTATCGTTTACCAGGAACAGGTGCTCTTTATTGTGCGTGCCTTTGCCGGCTACTCACTGGGCCAGGCGGATATCTTCCGCAAGGCCATGGGTAAGAAGATACCCGAGGTCATGAAAAAAGAGCGTCAGAACTTTATCAAGGGGGCTCTCAAAAAGGGCTTTAGCGCAGAACTGGCGGAAGAAGTGTTCGGACTCATCGAGCCTTTTGCCGGCTATGCCTTCAATAAAGCCCATGCCACCAGCTATGCCCTCATAGCCTACCAGACTGCTTATCTCAAGGCCAACTATACCGAAGAATATATCACGGCTCTGCTTATCGCCTACTGGGGCAATGCGGAAAAGGTGGCGGTCTCTGTCGGCGAGTCGCGGCGGCTTAAGATAGAGGTTTTGCCCCCGGATATCAATAAAAGCCAGTCCTATTTCGCCATCGAGAAAACCACTGACGGTCATTCCGCTATCCGCTTCGGCCTGAGCGCTATAAAAAATGTCGGACTCGCCGCTATCGAGCCCATCATCGAAGAGAGAAAGCGCAGCGGGGAATACAAATCGGTGGAAGACCTGTGCAAGCGCGCTGGCATG
>JBEKPN010000104.1:0-4496 GCA_049520695.1 Dehalococcoidales bacterium
CGTCAGACTATATTCGGAGATTGCCACGTCGTCAGTCCGCCTCAGGCGGACTTCCTCCTCGCAAAGACAACTACTGTTCACCGACTCGACTCCCTGAGCGGCTTCAGAAGATATTCCAAGCCGTTCAGTTTTATTTCATATAGCGCGGATAGCAGGACGCCGATTCTCCCCGGGGGAAAACCTTTCCGGTGAAACCATACGAGATACGGTTCCGGCAGGTCGCAGAGAATACGGTCTTTGTATTTCCCAAAAGGCATCCGCACGGACACCAGTTCCACTAATATCTGAGGATCGATAGGGGAGGCGTCATTTTTGGGATCCATTCTTTTTAAACCCCGAACTCATAACTCTAATTGCCAAGATTCTAGCATAAATTAAGCCTGACGCCTCTGCATACTGGTCAGCAGCGTCCAAATGCGCTAAAATTGGATAAACGGCTGAAAGAATTGGCGGGAAAATTTGAATATCTATGTCGGCAATCTGGACCGGGATGTAACCGAGGAAATGCTCAGGAGCCTTTTTGCCCGTTTTGGTGAAGTCGGCAAAGTGGCAATCATGCACGATAGACACGGCATTTCCAAAGGTTTCGCTTTTGTAGAAATGCCATCGGAGAATGAAGCCCGTTCAGCCATCGAAGGGTTGAACCGCACGCTTTTCCTTGACCGCACGCTCGACATCACCGAGTCGCAGCCGCCCGGTGGTAAACACGGTGGAAGCAAAATCAAATCAGGCCCCAAGCGCACCCGAAGATGAGATTTTTGCGAGGCAGGCAGGG
This sequence comes from Dehalococcoidales bacterium, assembly GCA_049520695.1. Classification (GTDB taxonomy): domain Bacteria; phylum Chloroflexota; class Dehalococcoidia; order Dehalococcoidales; family UBA1222; genus SURF-27. Next base: position 776 of record JBEKPN010000104.1, read on the forward strand.
GCATGGTGTGCTGTGCCCCTTCGCGCGATGTGGTTAATCCTGAGATATACCTCCCAAACACAAGCTTGCTTGTCATGCCGGAAGCCCGCCTCGGGCGGGCTGAAGCATCTGGGGCGGGGATGCTTCTCCTCCACAGATTCTGCGGCCATCCTTTATGGCCTCCAGAATGACAGGCATCATTTCCCTCCGAAATACCCCAACGCCTGCTTAACCTTCTCCTCCAGCGTCAGCTTCTTATCGCGCGGCAATGATGCCACGGCGCGGCTGGCTTCGCTGGCGGAGTAGCCCAGCCCCAGCAGGGCTCCCACCACCTCCCCGTCCCCCTCACCCACCGGCACAACCTTGGCACCCGCCCAGCCTGTGTTTATCTTGTCCTTGAGTTCCAGGATAAGACGTCCGACCAGCTTCTTGCCGATGCCCGGCACAGAGGTGAGCAGCTCCTCGCTGCCGCCAGCGATGGCGGAGACAAGCTGCTCCACGCTCATGGCCGAGAGCATGGAGAGCGCCAGCTTGGGGCCGAAACCGGAGACATTTATAAGCATCTGGAAGAGCTTGAGGTCCTCTTCTGTGGCAAAGCCGTAGAGCAGGATGGCATCCTCGCGCACGTGAGTATGGGTGTGGACGCGCACTTCCTCACCCAGCCCGCCGAGTGTAAGCAGCGTGGAGACGGGCATGAACACCCGGAAGCCCACCCCTCCCACGTTGATGACGGCTGAATCTGCATTGAGCGCTTCGAGCGTACCCTTAAGGCTGGCGATCATAGACTATTCCTCTCTTGTCATCGCGAGGAGTCGTAGCCGACGAAGTAATCTTTACAAATAAAGTGGGTATCTATAGAGATTGCTTCGTCCCGATTGCATCGGGACTCGCAATGACAACAACTATTGGCTCTCTGCAATAATATCCCTCAGCCGGCTCTCCCTCAGGTGGCAGATGGCCACGGCCAGAGCGTCAGCGGCGTCGTTAGGCTGGGGTACTTCGTCGAGGTCGAGCAACATCTTCACCATCTCCTGAATCTGCTCCTTGGACGACGCGCCGTAGTCCGCCACGTGGTGCTTTACCTGCGCCGGCGAGTATTCGTAAATGGGTATCTTGTGCTGAGCGGCTATCAGGAGAACGACAGCCTGCGCCTTGCCGATGGCGAGGGCCGATTTGACGTTCTCTCCCACGAAAGGCGTCTCGACAGCTAAGACATCCGGTTTATACTTGCGCACGACGGCCGTAAGCCCGGTGTAGAGAAAAAGCAAACGCTCCGACATGTCGGAGCGTGCTTTGCACTTGATGGTATCGAAGTGAACGAGTGACATTTCGTCCTGGCGGCTCTCAATCAGCCCGTAGCCGAGGACGATGGTGCCGGGGTCAATGCCTAATATCCTCATGGGCAGCCATGTTTCACTTGGCCTGTGAGTGGTACTTCTCCATAATCTCGTCGCTGATGTCCACGTTATTGTAGACGTTTTGGACGTCATCCATCTCTTCCAGGCGGTCCAGCATGCGCATCACCTGGAAAGAGGTGTGCTCGTCGAGCGACACGGTGGTCTTGGGCACCTTGGCGTGCTCCGCGCTCTCGACGGCGATGCCGGCCTTTTCGAGGGCCTTGCGCACGATTTCCAGTTCGTCGGGTTTTGTGTAGATTTCAAGGTAATCGCCCAGGGGAGCCACGTCCTCCGCGCCCGCGTCGATGGCCTGCATGGTGAGCTCGTCGATGTTCCTGCCCTCGATCAACACACCGATGACGCCGCGGTTCTCGAACATCCAGGCCACCGAGCCGGTCTCGCCCAGGTTGCCCCCGGCGCGGGTGAAGGCCGAGCGCAGTTCCTGCACGGCGCGGTTGCGGTTGTCGCTCACGATGTCCACCATGATAGCGGAGCCGCCCGGCCCGTAGCCTTCATAGGAGGCTTCGAACATGACCTGACCTTCGAGGGCGCCTTCGCCCTTCTTGATGGCGCGCTCGATGTTGTCGCCTGGCATGCGGGCGTCCTTGGCCTTCTGGATGGCGAGCCTCAAACGCGAGTTGGAATCGGGATTACCGCCGCCGGAACGCGTGGCGAAGATGATCTCACGCGTGAGCTTGGTAAAAAGCTGGCCGCGCTTGGCGTCGGCCGCACCCTTTTGGTTCTTGATTGATTTCCATTTTGAGTGTCCGGACATAGTTCAACTCCCTTCCTAAAACAGGAAGCCTTTCTTTTCAGAGGATATTGTAGCATGTTAGGGGCGCAAGGTGAATAGTCAAGAGGCTAATCGCCTCTCTGATTAACAGTTTGAGCCAGTCAGTCCTGCGATTGCCCCACCACGAAAGCCACGGCGTACTCCCGCGAGTGAGACAAACTGATGTCCAGCATTTTAATGCCAAGCTTTTCGGCTTTCTCTTTGGCCTGTCCGTGGAGCGTCACCAGCGGCTTGCCATCTGGGGCAGAGAGGATTTCAATATCCTTTGGGCTGATACCCGGCGCATCCAGCGCCTTGATGACGGCCTCTTTGCCTGAAAAACGCGCCGCCAGCGAAGGTAGTTTATCCTTATAGCAGTCGATCTCTTTCCGGGTGTAAATGCGCTCGATGAAGGCCTGCCCGAAGCGCCGTACGGACTCTTCTACACGGCTTATCTCGATTATATCTACCCCGATGTACTGCACGGTTTGATTCTAGCCCTTCGCCAGCAGTTTTTCCATTCGGATAGTACTCTTGAACCTGCCAGTTTTGTTACGGACTTACCATCTACGGCCAGATTAATATCCCCGACTTTGAGCCTCTACTCCCGCGGCTCAAGGTCGCAGTGCAGGCAACGCAAAGCTTCTTCCATAGCCTGCTCGCGGCTGTAACCCGCCTCAATGAGGTCGAACCCTTCAAGCCGCCGGCTTACCGGCACGGTATCGGGATGCACCCTGTGTTTGTCGGTGGGTTCACCCACGGGCCCCGGGCTTGCTTCGGGCTCAATCAGCCTCTCGCCTATATCGCCGCTTCCATCGAGAAAAATGTCGATGGACTGAGCGGCCTGACGTCCGTCGGCGATAGCCTCGATAATAGATGACGGCCCGCGCACGGCGTCGCCTCCGGCAAAAACGCCCTTTTGAGGGGTGGCTAGGCTGTACTGGTCGGCCATGATGGTATTCTGCTGACTTAAGGACAATCCCAGGCGCTCGTCTGTCTCAAGTTGCTGTCCAACAGCGCCGATGATAGTTTCAAATTCCATGTTGAAGGTCTCGCCTTCAAGTGGAAGCGGGCGGCGCCGGCCGCTGGCGTCTACCGGCCCCAGCCGCATGCGCTGGCACTCCAGCAACGCCGCGCCATTTTTGTCCTTGATGGCGAGCGGCGCCACCAGTTCCATGATGCGCACACCCTCCTCTAAGGCGGCTTCCACCTCCTCGGAACTGGCCGGCATCTCGGCGCGGGTGCGTCGGTAAACGAGGACGGCCTCTTTGGCTCCCAGTCTCAAAGCCGAGCCGGCGACATCGATAGCCGTGTTGCCGCCGCCGATAACGGCCACCCGGCGGCCTGTTTCAACCCGTTTCCCGGTATTGACCGCTTTAAGGAAAGCCAGGCTATCCAGATAATGCGGGCTGTCCTCCCCCGGGATACCCAGCCGCATACGTCCATGCATGCCAGTGGCCACAAAGGCCGCCTGGTACCCTTCGGCCAGCAGACTCTCCGCGGAACTGACACGCGAGTTAGTCTTGAGCTCCACGCCCAGGTCGAGAATGCCCTGGACTTCGTTCCTTAATAC
>JBEKPN010000105.1:0-4493 GCA_049520695.1 Dehalococcoidales bacterium
ATCAAGGCCATCATGGTGACGCATAACGAAACTTCAACAGGCGTCACCAACGACCTCAAAGCTATCGCCCGGACGGTGAAGTCCTTCGACAAGCTGTTCATCGTGGACGCCATCTCCAGCATCGGCAGCATCGAGCTTCCGGTAGATGAGTGGGGCGTGGACGTGATGGTCACCGGCTCGCAGAAGAGCTGGATGGTGCCCCCCGGCATGGCCATGGTGGCCATATCAGAGAAAGCCTGGAAAGCTAACGCCAGCGCTAAAATGCCGCGCTTCTACTGGGACTTCGGCAAGGCCAAAAAATACCTGGAAAAGGGCGGCCAGACGCCCTGGACGCCGGCGGTTTCGATTGTGTTCGCCCTGAACGTAGCCCTCGATATGATGCTCAAAGAGGGACTGGATAACATCATCGCGCGCCATGTCAAGCTGGGCAAGATGACCCGCGAGGGCGTCAAGGCGCTGGGCTTAAAACTCTTCGCCGACGAGGCGCACGCCTCCAACACCGTCACCTCCATACTGGGCACTGACGGGCTGGATGCCAAGACGCTCAACAAGATCATGCGCGAGGAGTACGACATTATCCTCTCCGGCGGCCAGATGGAGCTGGAGGGCAAAATCTTCCGCATCGGCCACCTGGGTTGGGTGAATGAGAAGGACATCAAGGCCGTGCTGGACGCCCTCAAGACCGCCTTACCCAAGGCCGGGTTCAGGAGTGCCAAATGAAAATGAACGTGCTGGTGGCCGACTCTTTAGCCCAGGAGGGCATCGACATACTCAAACGGTATGCCAGTGTGGACGTCAAAACCAAGCTCAAGCCCGAAGAGATAAAGGCCATCATCGGGGGCTATGAGGCCCTCATCGTGCGCAGCCAGACGCGCGTCACCGCCGATATCATCGAGGCCGGCACGAAGCTCATCGTCATCGGGCGCGCCGGCGTGGGGGTTGACAATATTGATACCGCCGCCGCCACCAGACGCGGCATCATTGTGGTCAACGCCCCCACGGGCAACACCATCTCCGCTGCCGAGCACGCCGTAGCCCTCATGCTGGCCATCGCCCGCAACATACCGCAGGCCAACGCCTCGCTTAAAAACTGCGAGTGGAAACGCAACGAATTCATGGGTACCGAGGTGCGCGGCAAGACGCTGGGCATCGTCGGGCTGGGCAACGTGGGCAGCGAGGTGGCACGCCGCGCGCAGGGACTGGAGATGAAGCTCATCGGCTACGACCCCTTCGTCACCGCCGAGCGCGCCAAGAAGATGGGCGTGGATATGAAGACGCTCGACGAGATATGGAAAGAGGCCGATTTCATAACGCTGCACGTACCGCTTATCGATTCCACCAGAAACCTGATAGGGGCCAAACAGCTAGCTATGATGAAGCCCACAGCCCGCATTATCAATGCCGCTAGGGGGGGGCTTATAGACGAGGAGGCGCTGGTTGCGGCCATTAACGCAGGCAAGCTGGGAGGGGCCGCCATCGACGTATTCGTAGAGGAGCCCTGTACCAAGAGCATACTTTTCGGTTGCAACAAGATAATCGTCACGCCGCACCTGGGGGCTTCCACCAACGAAGCCCAGACGCTGGCGGCCACCGAGGTGGTGCAGCAGATCATAGACGTTTTCAACGGCCAGCCAGCCAGATATGCAGTCAACGCCCCGCTGGTATCGGCGGAGGTCATGCCAGTGCTGGTGCCATACATGCGGCTGGCGAACTCACTGGGCAGCCTGATGAGCTATCTGGGCGAAGGCCAGATAAAGAGCATACACATCAAATACCAGGGAGAAGTGGCGGCCTACGACAGTAACGCCCTCAAAGCCGTGCTGCTGGGATCGCTGCTGGGACGTCTCACCGAAGAGCGCATCAACATGGTCAACGCTGTCTTGGAAGCCACCAAGCGCGGCATCAAGGTATCCGAAGAGAAACAGGCCACCTGCGATAACTACGCCAACCTGATAACCATGGAAGCGGTCACCAGCGTGGGCACTACCACTGTGTCCGGCTCGGTTATGCGCGATGAGAGCCACATCGTGCAGGTGAACCAGTTCTGGATAGATATAGTGCCCACCGGCGGTTATTTCCTGTTCTCTGACCACCGCGACCGCCCAGGTCTTATCGGGGCCGTGGGCAACATCACCGGGGCAGCCGACATCAACATCAGCTACATGCACCTGTCGCGCCTCAAGCCCAGGGGCGAAGCCCTCATGATACTGGCGCTGGACGAAGCCCTGCCGGAAGCGCAGCGCAAGGAGATACTGGCGCTCAAGGACGTGTACACTGCCAAAGTGGTTAAAATCTAGCGCCGCTTTTGTTATAATGGAATAGATGATTGAGAGGGGCCAGAGAGCCCCTCTCCGTCTTAGGGGACAGAGTGAAAATAGGGGTTTTAGCCCTGCAGGGGGCTTTTGTCGAACATATCCACATCCTGCGCAGGCTGGGCGTCGAGGCGGTGGAGGTACGCACGGCGAAAGAGTTGCACGGCGTGGACGGGTTCATTATTCCGGGCGGCGAGAGCACCACCATGCTCAAGCTGGCACGCCACTACCACCTGGTGAAGCCGCTGCAGCAGATGGCTGAAGAGGGCAAGCCCATCATGGGGACCTGCGCCGGGATGATACTTTTGGCCAACAAGATAACCGAGAGCGATATGCAAACCCTGTGCCTCATGGATATCGAGGTACGGCGCAATGCCTTCGGGAGGCAAGTTGACAGCTTCGAGACCGACCTGGCGGTTCCCGCCATCGGGGATGAGCCCTTCCGCGCCGTTTTTATCCGCGCGCCCTATATTGAGCACGTAGGTAACGGCGTGGAGGTGCTAGCGCGGCTGGACGACGGCACGGTGGTGGCGGTGAGGCAAAAAAATCTGCTGGCGCTGGCCTTTCACCCGGAGTTGAGCCACGACACGCGCCTGCACGAGTATTTTGTTGACATGGTAAAAGAAGCAGGGCAAAAGAGGTAAGCATGAGCCTGGCCGGCGAAGCCGCGGAGATAATGGCAGGCTCACAGATGAACTGTGCCCAGGCAGTGCTTAGCGCCTTCTGCGATGAGTTGGGACTGGATAAAACCACGGCACTCAGGGTGGCCCTGGCCTTCGGCGCGGGCATGGGGCGCACCGGAGGCACATGCGGGGCGGTGATGGGGGCCTACATGGTGCTGGGTTCAAGATCCTATCCCGGACTAACTCCAATCGATAGGAAGGAAAAAGTCTATTCCCTCGTGAAGGAATTCAATCAGAGGTTTGTTTCCCTCAACAAATCAATCAACTGTTCCAGTCTTCTCGGATGCGACCTGAGCACGCCGGAGGGTCTGACCACCGCCCGCTCGAAGAAACTCTTTGCCGCGGCCTGCCCTAAATTCGTGGCCGACGCGGTAAATATACTGGAAGAAATGGCCTCAGCCTAACTTCAAACCAGCCGATTCACCACCAGCCCACTCGGCAGCTTGGGGTAGAAATAGGTTGACTTGCGCGGCATGCGGTCTGAGGCATCGGAAATAGCCTTGATGGTCTCCGGGCGCACCGGCTTTATGACAAAGGCAAGCTGGAACTCGCCGGACTGCACTTTCTTGACGGAGTCCTCGCGGTCATAGTTGAAAGCGATACCCGACTCGCCCTCCGGTTTTATCCCCAGCATCTTCTCCAGAATGATGTGGTCTACCAGGCTGACATCCAGCTTTTTATAAATGTCGGTGCGGAAGCTGGGCATGAACCTGGCCGCTGCTTCAAAATCGCGCAATGTCAGCAATAGGAAATTATCGCCGTCCAGCCCGAATCCAACTAAGCGCTGCCCGTCCCCCGTCGACTGCCACTGGTCGAGCTTATGCCACGTGTCGGCACTCTTGAACGGCAATTTTCCCACCTCGAAAAAGGCCGGCAACTCGGATTTGAGCTCATCCAGCCTGGACTGGCTCAGGCCGCGCAGCAAACGGTGCGGAGGCAATATAAGCAGGCCGGGGTCGTCGAAAGCCACCAGCGTCATCATGACGAAGTTGTAGGCGGCAGCGGGAGCGGCGTCCGGATGAAGGGCCGTCTGCTCGCGCTGATAGACCAGGGCGCTTTCGTAGCGGTGGTGGCCGTCGGCGATATAGATGGGCTCATCCTTTAGTACGGAGATTATCTGGTTCAGGACATCGGGTTTGGTGATGGCCCACAGGTCGTGCCTTTCACCTTCGAGCTTGCGCACGCGCGCCAGAGGTTTGTCGGCGGTAGCGCGGGCCAGCACCTGGCGGATAGTCTTGTCCCTGTCTTCGTACATGGAGAGGATGGGGCTGGTATTAGCCTTGAGAGCGCGGATGAGGTTGATGCGGTCGGCTTTAGGGCCGGAGAGTGTGCCCTCGTGAGGGCGTACTATCATGCGGTGCCATTCCTCCAGCCTGACGCGCACGATTATGCCGCGGCGCTTCCACTCTCTGCCCCTATGCGTGAAAAAATGGTCATCGATGTAGATGGCGGGTGGGTCATCGACGGTCAAAACCCCATTCTTTAACCACTGTTCCAG
>JBEKPN010000106.1:0-4454 GCA_049520695.1 Dehalococcoidales bacterium
GAAAGCCGCCACGGGATCGATAGCCGCCCTCACCACATTCGTCATTCCGCCGAAGGACTCAGTGCAAGCTATTAATCTGCGACTTTGCCGTGGTCCATATTCCAATTGGTTGAAAAATCGAACCTATTTCTCAAGGGAAATGAAAGAATAATTAGGCGTTTTCAAACCTTTTGATGTGAGCGGCAAGAAACTCTGCCACTTCGGATGTTTCGAAAGGCCAGGCATAAACGAACTGTACGCTTGAGTGCTTTCCCTGGGCCTTTTTTATCGATTGGGCGATGTCTTTCTCAGAGTGCTCACCCCCGCGCGTCATCATGGGGGTGACGACAAATACCCTCGCAGCGCCTGAAGATGTGGCACGTTCCAGAGCTTCGTCAAGGCTGGGAGCACAAAACTCGTTAAAGCCCAGGAACACCTCACTCTTACAGATGCGTCCCAGTTTAGCGGCAATCTCCTGAGAGGAAGCAAAGAATGGGTCGTTCTGCGGGTTACGAGGCCAATCCCGCAATTTTTGCTCCAGTTCTTCGTAGCGGCTCTCGAGGGCCGGGCTGTGCGCTACCGGAGCAGCCTCCAGCCGAGTATGTAAAGACATAAACTCGCTGAGTTCACCACGTGGGAAGTCGCGGGGCGGCGACCCGTGCATGGCTAAAACAATAACGCTTTTCATTCACGCTCCTATCAATTCACAAATTCTCCCCAGACCCCGTCTCTGTATAGTTTAAGCAATTTCGTTTCGGTTAAAACGTTGGTCAGGTCTTTCTTGCTGCGGGTATAAAGGCGGATGTAGTTGGCCGTATAACCCGACCAGATGCCCGCTTCCGATTTCTGCTCCCATAACACTTCCAAAGTATGGCCAAGAAAATGGGAGCGGAACTCTCGTGCGCTCTCTTTGGCCAGTGCCAGCATTTTAGCGGAACGCTCTTTTTTGACCCGCGCGTCCACCTGACCTGGCATGGTTGCCGCAACAGTTCCCGGCCTAGATGAGTAAGAGAATACATGCATACGGGCAAAATCCATCCTACGGCAGAAATCTGCGGTTTGTTGAAACTCGGCGTCCGTTTCGCCGGGGAATCCGACGATAACATCAGTGGTAATCGACGCGTCAGGTAATGCCTTTCGAATCAGACTGATAGACTCCACGTAGCTTGATGTGGAATACACGCGTTTCATACGTGTGAGTACTCCATCGGAACCGCTTTGCAGCGAGATATGGAAGTGGGGACATAATCGGGAATTTTTCCATAAAGCAAGCAATTCAGGGGTTATTTCGTACGGCTGCAATGAAGAAACACGCAGGCGCTCAATCTTGGTTTTGACCAGGATGCGTTCAAGCAGCCCTTTGATATCCAGACCACTTGATGAGTAAGAACCGATTTCAGTGCCGGTGAGCACAACTTCTCTAAAACCCTCGGCCACCCTGGACTCTATTTCAGCCATTACTTCGTCAGCGGGCAGGCTCTTTTCGCGCCCGCGTACCAGCGGCACAACGCAGTAGGCACACCACCGGTTACAGCCGTCCTGCGCTTTTATAAAAGCCCTCGTGCGGGTACTGTTTTCATGAACTGTTGCCCCTTTTTCTAGAGTTATTCTCTGGCTAACAATTTCAACCAGCCTCAGCTTTTTCTCATTTGGCACTACCAGATTAACGCTCTCAAGAGCCTCAACCGCATTGCCGGAGCGATTGATATAGCAGCCAGTCGCGATGATTAAAGCATGCGGGCTGCGGCGGCGAGCCATGCGCAGAGATTGACGGCTTTTGCGGTCGGCTATATGAGTGACGGTACATGTGTTGAGAATGTAAACATCGGTCTCTTCGTCGGCGCCGACAATCTGACATCCCCCCGATATAAATTGCTTGGCCAGCGTCTCCGACTCGGCCTGGTTCAGCTTGCAGCCAAGGGTTTCAATAGCGACGCGAATGCTCATGGCACGGCATTATAGCAGAGAGCACTCCGGCAGCATATAGACAGATGCCCAGACAGCGATGAATTTCTCGTATAAATAAAAAATCTGCAGTGTCGTGTTCCTGTGGTCTGGCTTGACCCGGCCCTGACCCGACTAGGCAGCGCTGTGATTTGCCTCTGGATTCCCGCTGGAGTTTACACTGAGTGGAGCGAATGTGCGGGAATGACGGCAAAAGGCAAAGGGGTTGCTCAAATTGAGCAACCCCTTCAGAATTAATGCCCCTGTATCGTTTATTACGCCAAATTTTTCCTTATTTTTTCAAATTCTTCGTGGTTAATCTCGCCTTTGGCATATCGTTCTTTAGCGATATCTAACGCATTTTGACTGTTATGAGCGTCACGCATCCAGTATCCCTGCCTGCTTATGCGCACCATCAGCCAGATGATTAAACTGATAATTACAGCCCAAAACACGGCACCAAGCAACAGGCCGACCCAACCCAAACCTGCGTGGCCAAATCCATACATCATCATTTTTAAATCTCCTTTTTATTTTTAGCTTCTTATATTCTACTATATTGCGGGTAAAGACAATGTAAAGATTACCAAGCGAATATTTTACCAGTCGATACACCCGTCATTTTTGCAGCAATCAGAGTTTTTGTGCTAAAGTATGCCCCAATAAGACTGATATAAATCCTCGGAGTACTATCTTATGTCAAACACCAATCATAGAGTCGTCATCACCGGCATGGGCATGCTCACCCCCCTCGGGTTGGACACCGCCAGCACGTGGCAGGGACTGGCCTCCGGGAAATCCGGTATCGGCTGCATCACGCAATTCGACGCCTCCAGACACGAGACTAAAATCGCTGGTGAGATCAAAGGCTTCGATCCGACAGCCTTCATGAGCATCAAGGAAGCCAAACGTATGGACCGCTTCGCACAACTGGCCGTGGCGGCCGCCAAGCAGGCACTGGAGCAGTCCGGTCTGGTGGTGGACGCCTCCAATGCGGACTCCATCGGCACCATCATCGGCAGCGGTATCGGCGGTCTTAATACCCTCTTCGAACAGACCAAAGTCCTCATCGAAAAGGGCCCCGACAGGCTCAGTCCTTTTACCGTTCCCATGATGATCTCGGATATGGCGGCAGGACAGGTATCGATTGCTCTGGGCCTCAAAGGCACCAACTTCTGCACTACCTCCGCCTGCTCATCGGGGGCAGATGCTATAGGCGTCGCTTTTGAATTTATCCGGCGCGGCGACATGCCCGTAGTTTTCACGGGAGGCAGCGAATCTTGCATTAACCCCATCGGCGTCGGCAGTTTCAGCGCCCTCAAGGCTCTCTCAACACGCAATGACAGCCCCGAGACGGCTTCGCGCCCCTTCGATGCCACGCGCGACGGATTCGTCATCAGCGAAGGCTCAACAGTGCTGGTGCTGGAGAACCTGGAACATGCCAGAGAGCGAGGAGCACGTATTATCGGAGAAATTCTATCCTACGGAGCCAGCGCCGACGCCTTCCACATGACGCAACCTACCGAGAACGGCGAAGGCGGCGTGCGCTCCATGAAACGCGCTATTGAACGCGCCGGTTTGAAACCAGAAGATGTTGAGTACATCAACGCCCATGGTACTTCTACGCCACTCAACGACAAGATGGAGACTTGCGCCATCAAGAGCGTTTTCGAGCAGTATGCCTGCAAGGTACCAATAAGTTCCACCAAGTCCATGACCGGCCACCTCATCGGCGCCGCTGGGGCGCTGGAAGCTGCCATCTGTGCACTGGTCATTAAAGAAGACATTATTCCGCCCACCATCAACCTGACCCATCCCGATCCCAACTGCGACCTGGACTACGTGCCTAACAAAGCGCGCAAGGCCAAAGTAAAAATAGCCCTTTCCAACTCGTTCGGTTTCGGCGGACACAACTCAACATTGATACTGGGACGCTACAGCGAGGCGGGCGTTTGAACCATTGCCGCTGGCGTATCCTGCCACGTATCCCAGCCGGTCACCCTATAGACACCGCTGAATACTCCCCGCTGCTGAAGCAGATCCTTTATAACCGGGGGCTGACCGGGCCTGCCATGGCAGAAGCCTTCTTCAATGCCGACAGCCGGTTGAGCGGAGACCCATGGCTGCTGCCTGATATCGAGAAGGCCATCCAGCGCATCCAGAAGGCACTACTCAGCGGCGAAAAGATCGCCGTTTACGGTGATTTCGACGTCGACGGCATTAGCGCCACCGCATTACTGGTCAAGGGGCTGGAGTGGCTCGGTGGTCACGTTATGCCCTACATACCACACCGCTTACAGGAAGGACACGGCCTCAACAGCTACGCCCTGGCAGAACTCAGGGAGCATGGCGCAAGTCTTGTCATCACAGCGGACTGTGGCATCACCGGCACAGCACAGATGCGTGAGACGCACAAGCTTTGCCTGCCCGCGCTGGATATGATAATCACCGACCACCATTTGCCTATGGAAGAACTGCCCCCAGATATCGCCGTGGTTGACCCCAAGCGTCGGGATTCGCGTTATCCCTTT
>JBEKPN010000107.1:0-4419 GCA_049520695.1 Dehalococcoidales bacterium
AGCAGCACTTCGACGCGGCGCACGCCCTCAGAGGGTATCAAGGCAAGTGCGAAAATTTGCACGGCCACCGCTTCCGCGTGGTGGCGCGCCTGCGCACTGCCAAACTGAATGAGATTGGGCTGGCGTTCGACTTCCGGAACTTAAAAACCCGGCTGAACGAGGTGCTGGAGCGCTTCGACCACACCAACCTGAACGAGGTGGCGCCTTTCAATGCCATCAACCCGTCGTCCGAAAACCTCGCCTCGACCATCTTTAACGAGCTTCAGCCAAAGCTGCCTGGCATAAAGCTGGTTTCCGTCGAGGTGTGGGAATCGCCCGACGCTTCGGCGGAGTACCGGCCGCAGGTGCAGTTGCCGTGAGTTAGATACCAGACTCCCGCCTGTTACTCATGGAAAGTCTTAACGCAATTGGAGTAATAAAGACAAAATGCAAAAGTTTATCATCAGCGCCATGACTTTACCCTTAGTTGTGTTCCTGTTCTCCGCCGTCTTCGGCATTCAGAACAACAGTCATTACAAAATAACGGATATGCCCCAGGATATACGTTATCACATTACTATCCATGCGGGCATATGGCCAGACCAGCTTTACGCAAGCTCTTATTCTTCCACACTTGACAGTTACTGGACATTCGAGCCTAGCAAGTACCCATTCGGAGGACCTGTTTGGACGTACCATCCCTACGAGTACACCCTGACGAATGTTGATTTTACCGTCAACACGATAACCAGGTAATTACCAAAAGCGGGGCGGAGTATCCTCGATGGAAGAGATTACCAACAAAGCATGGAGACAATCTCTTCCTCAGGTTCTTCAGTCCGCCAAGGCAAACTTCCAGAATGACACAGGATGAATCCACTCCATTTGACCATCATTCACGCCTTTGCTATAATTAACCTTTGTCAAGCGGAGGTGTTACTATTTACGCCATAATTGAAACCGGCGGTAAACAATATAAGGTCAGCCCGGGCGAGAGCCTCAAGGTTGAATCTCTGGATGTAGCCGAGGGCGGCACTATTGAGCTCGACCGCGTGCTAGCTATCAGCGACGGCGACAAGCTCGTCCTGGGCAAACCCCTCATCGAAGGCGCCAGGGTCTCCTGCACGTCCAAGGGCGACGGCCGCGGCGTCAAGGTCTTCGGCATGAAATACAAGGCCAAGACACGCTACAGCCGCAGGATCGGCCACAGACAATCCTTCACCGAGCTCACCATCGACAGCATCAGCGGCCCCGGTATCGCCGAAGCTCCCAAGGCTAAGAAGGCTAAGGCAGAGAAGGCTCCAACGCCTGCCGAGGAATCCACCGAAAAGCCCGCCACCAAGCCCCGCCGCCGCATGACCAAGAAAGAGGTTAAAGAAAATGGCTCATAAGAAAGGCGCGGGCTCATCCCGCAACGGCCGCGACAGCAAGCCCAAGATGCTGGGCGTCAAGCGCTTCGGTGGCGAAGCCGTCACTTCCGGCACCATACTGGTGCGCCAGATGGGCACGCACGTCAAGGCCGGCAATAACGTCGGCGTCGGGCGCGACCACACCCTCTATGCCACTATCGACGGCGCAGTCAAGTTCGAGCCCGCCGGCAAGAATCGCAGAAAGGTCAGCGTTTACGCTGAGAGCTAACCTATGAAAGAAAAAATTCATCCCAAGTATTTCACCGACGCGCAGGTCACCTGCTCATGCGGCAACACCTTCACCACCGGATCAACGCGCAAGACGCTCAAGGTCGAGCTTTGCAGCGCCTGTCACCCCTTCTACACTGGCAGCAAGCGCATGGTTGACACGGCTGGACGCGTAGAGCGCTTCAAGCAGCGCTACGCCAAAGAAGCCAAGTAGGGCGGGTTCCGGATTAGACTCAAAAGGAGCGGGCTTATGTCCGTTCCTTTTTGTTTGGAGAGAAGCGCTATGGCAGACAAATTCAGATACGGCGGACAGGCGGTGATGGAGGGAGTCATGATGCGCGGTGCCAAGACCATCGCCACGGTGGTGCGCCGTCCCGACGGTAAACTGGCTAAAGACGTCCATCCTTTACACCCCATATACACCGGGCGCTGGCGCAAGCTGCCCTTCACACGCGGCGTCATCGCCATGCTGGAGGCTATAATACTGGGCACGCAGTCGCTCATTTTCTCCACCAACGTCGCCCTCGAAGACACCGATGAACCTAAAGCAGGCGAGAATAAAAAAGAAAGCACCAAGCTCGGCGGGGCCACCCTCTGGCTGGTGATGCTGGCTTCGCTGGCCTTCGCCGTGGGACTGTTTTCCCTGATACCCTTATTCCTGACCAAGTGGCTTATGCCGGGCATGCAGGGGAGTTTGCCCTTCAACCTGGTGGAAGGAGCCCTCCGCCTGGCCATCTTCCTAGCCTACCTGTGGGGCGTGGGGTTCATGCCGGACATCCGGCGCGTTTTCTCATATCACGGGGCGGAGCACAAGACCATCCACGCTTACGAGGCGGGCGTGGAGCTGACGCCTGAATCGGTGCAGAAATACACCACGGCGCATGCCCGCTGCGGTACGGCTTTCCTGCTGGCGGTGCTCATCATCGCTATATTCATCTTCAGCCTGGTGGGTAAGCTGACCTGGTGGCTTCTTATTGTATCGCGTATCCTGCTGTTACCCGTCATCGCCGCCATCGCCTACGAGGTGACGCAATATGGCGCGCGCCATATGGACAACCTCTTCATCAAATGGCTGGTAGCGCCCGGCCTGTGGCTGCAAAGCCTCACCACGAAACAACCGGACGACAAAATGGTTGAAGTGGCCATCGCCGCCCTCAAAGAGGTTCTCATGGCCGACGGCGTAATAGCGACGGAGCCTGTGACTACTCCTGCAAATCCTCAGCCGTAAGCCGGCGGAAGAAGCAGCTTCGCTCGCCGGTGTGGCAGGTGGGGCCTTTGGGGTTGGCCTTCACCAGAATGGCATCGATATCACAGTCGTACCACACCTCGACCACCTCGAGGTAGTTGCCGGAAGTGGCGCCTTTATGCCACAGCTCCTGGCGGCTGCGGCTCCAGAACCAGGCATGGCCGCTCTCCATGGTCAGCTTGAGTGCCTCGGCATCCATGTATCCCAACATCAGCACATCATTGAACTCGGCATCCTGTATAATGGCGGGTACCAGCCCCTTTTCATCCCATTTTATGTTAAGCATAGTATCCTCCGATGAATACAGCAGAAGTTCGGCTATCCTCTGCCTCTTTAAATCCCCCTTAGTCCCCCTTTTTCTAAGGGGGAGATGGGAGGCCTCTCCCTTTAACAAAGGGAGATTGAGAGGAATTTTTTTCGCCGTCAATTCTCTACGGCGGCCAGAGCTTGCGACAGGTTAATGGCCCCGGTGTAGAGTGCCCGCCCGATGATAGCCCCCTCCGCCCCCAGCTTCTTGAGCAGCTTGAGGTGCAGGATGGAGGAGATGCCCCCCGAGGCGATAACCGGGAACTTGGTAGTTTCGATAAGTTCGAAAAGTCCGGCGAAGTTGGGCTCGGTGAGCGTGCCGTCGCGCCCGATATCGGTATAGATGAAGCGCCTGACGCCCAGGTCAACCATGGAGCGGGCAAAGCTCACTACCGATAACTCGGTGGCCTGCTGCCAGCCGTGAGTGGCCACGAAGCCGCCGCGTGCGTCGATGGAGACCACGATGGCCTGGCAAAACTTGCGGCAGGCCTCCTGTATCATTTCGGGGTGCTTCACCGCCGAGGTGCCCAGCACCACGCGGTCGGCGCCTATCTTGAGCAGCTTTTCCATGGTGGCCACCGTGCGGATGCCCCCGCCCACCTCTATGGGGACGAAGACGGTCGAGGCAATGCGCTGGATGATGTCCAGGTTGCCCGGCTCCCCAGTAGCGGCCCCGTCCAAGTCAACGATGTGCAGGCGCGTGGCGCCCAGCGACTGCCACTGGAGCGCCATGTCCAGCGGGTCGTCGGAGAAGACCGTCTCCATGTTGAAATCGCCCTGGTAGAGGCGCACGCATTTGCCGCCGCGCAAGTCTATGGCCGGAATGACTTCTATAAAAGTTCACCTCAAATGAGAATCAGGAGAACATTATAACATCAGGAGGGCGGGGGTGTCATTGAGCGGGCATCTCAATCGAGGGTAGGGGGCAACTGGGCAGTCGCCCTAATTCCAATTGTGTCGTTGCGAACGAGTAACGAGCGCGGCAATCTCGCTCCCAAACATCTCTCCCTTGATGGGAGAGATAACAATGAGGGGGAGAGTTTAAGATTACCCCCTCACACATTCGCTTCGCTCAGTGCAGGCCTTAGTCCTCTCTCACGAGGGGCGAGGAAAATTTGATATTTTGGGGCTATTATACTACTTTCACCTGTCTTTGCGAGGACACGAGGGTGAGGCATGCCTCGCCCCTACAAATACTATCCTTTGACACCAGCAGGGGATGTGTTAATATGGCTGCACGTAAAGCTTAAA
>JBEKPN010000108.1:0-4417 GCA_049520695.1 Dehalococcoidales bacterium
CGGCTTTGGCGGCGGTGAGTATAATGGGCCAAAACTTAATGGAATCCGACACTAGGCTCTCAGCAAGAGATAAGGCCAACAGGGCCAGGATATCGTCTACCACCGCGGCGCCGATGATGGCTTTGGCAGCGTCGGTCTGAAGCTTGCCCATCTCTCTGAGCACATTGGCTGTGACGGCAATACTGGTAGCCGTGAGTGCCGTGCCGATGAACACAGCTGCTTTGAAGTCGTAATCGAATCCTTTTGACAGTAGGAACCCACCAGCCCAGGGCACAATCACTCCCAGCAAGGCAATGAAAAAAAACTTCGCCTTGGCGATCTCTTTCACTTCGAACTCGAGACCGATGGTGAATAGCAGCACCACTGCCCCGAGGTTCGCCAAGCTGGATACGAAATCCGTATATGTGACCAGTCCCAGCAGGCTAGGGCCTACCAGTATGCCGGCCAGGATGATGCCGACAACGGCCGACTGATTGATGCGGTAAGCGATGAGGTATCCCGCCAGCGCCACAAACAGCAGAATGCTCATCTGGAATGCGGGAGATGCCAGCAAATCTTGTCCGGCCAAATTACTTTCCTCCGTACTCAAGAGACTGGCCAATATTCTACCCGATTGAGATTGCAGGCGTCCACTGTCGCACTTTACACTCTTCCCCTTGAGTCCAGACCTTCGTGTGCGATATAATAAATGCCACCTAACGATTCAGTCACTGGTTTTCTGTTCACACCCGGGCGTTTCCAGTTTATTTATCAAATAGCGGGAGAATTATTTCATTTTACGGGAGAAATGGCCTCAGCGGGATTTGCGGATAGCACCTGATTCGGCTAAAATTGTCCATTCGCCCCTGTAACTCAGCTGGATAGAGTACTGGCCTCCGAAGCCGGGTGCGGGCGTTCGAGTCGCCCCAGGGGCAGTTATTAATTGTGGAGGTGCACTATTAACACTGACATCATCGCCATCAGATTGCATGGCCGTGGCGGCCAGGGGGCAGTCACCTCAGCCGAACTGGTGGCTCAAGCAGCTATTGACGAAGGTAAATACGCACAGGCTTTCCCCGCTTTCGGCCCCGAACGCCGTGGAGCCCCCGTCCAGGCCTTCATACGTATCAGCGACAAGCAGATCCGTATACGTGCGGAAGTCACCGAACCGGATATCGTCGTCGTGCTTGACCCCGGCCTGCTGAACATCGTTAAAGTGACAGCCGGTCTCAAGAAGAACGGGCTGGTGGTGGTTAACACCAAATCCTTTGATAATGTGCCAGCGGATATCCGCTCAAACTACCGCGTGGCCGTCATTGATGCCAACCTGGTCGCTAAGGAGACGCTTGGTGCCCCCATCGTCAATACCACTATGCTGGGGGCACTCATCAAGGCATCCGGAGTGGTCAAGCTGGAATCACTGGCCGAGCCTCTCAAGAAGCGCTTCGGCAAACTGGCGGAAAAGAACCTCGCCGCCATGAAGCGCGCTTATGATGAAACTCAGGTAAAGGAGATGGTGACCAATGCCTAAACCAGACAACGAGTTAACCTGGAAAGACCTGGAAATTGGCTGCATTGTCACCACACCCGGCAGCGCCGCGGCTTATCGCACCGGAGACTGGCGCTCACAGAAACCCGAGTATGATTTCAGCCGCTGCATCAAATGCGGCATGTGCCAGCTTTATTGCCCGGAGGGCTGCGTCAAAATGAACACACAGGGCTATTTTGAGGCTGACCTCTACCACTGCAAGGGCTGCGGCATATGCGCCAGGGAATGCCCGGTGTGGGTTATTACGATGAAGGAGGAGGCCTAATGACCAAACGGTTAGGTATGGAGGTCTCTGTAGCCATCGGTGAAATGGTGAAAATGGCCGATGTTGATGTAGTGGCGGCTTATCCCATCACCCCCCAGACCCATATTGTGGAACATATTGCCGAACTGGTGGCAGATGGCGAGTTGGATGCTGAGTATATTCCCGTCGAGTCCGAGCATTCGGCCATGAGCGCCTGCCTCGGCTCATCGGCTGCTGGTGCCCGCACCTTTACCGCCACGGCCGGCCAGGGCCTTGAACTGATGCACGAAGTCCTCTATGTGGCTTCGGCCATGCGCTTTCCGATAGTTATGACGGTGGCCAACCGTGCGCTATCCAGCCCTCTTTCGGTATGGGGCGATCATTCCGATGCGATGGCCGTGCGCGATACAGGCTGGATACAGATTTTCACCGAAAACGGCCAGGAAGTAATCGACAATGTCATTTGTGCCTTCCGCATTGCCGAAGACCACAACGTTTTACTGCCGGTTATGGTCCACCTGGATGGCTTTCACCTATCACACGTGATTGAGCCCATGCTATTCCCTGAAGAAGAACAGGTGAAGGCTTTCCTGCCTGCTAACGATTATCCTCTTCCTCTCAACCCGGCCAAACCAGTTGCCATGGGCGATTTCGCGCCGCCTGTTATCTACACCGAAGCCAAGTGGGCGCAGGAGGAAAACCTTAGAAAGTCGAAGGAGACCATCCGGGCTGTCTGGGATGAGTTCGACAAGGCTTTCGGTCGCAGGTATCTGCCCGTGGAAAGCTACCGCACCGAGGATGCCAAAACGCTGCTTTTAACTATGGGAAGCTTTAGCGAAACTGCCATGACCGTTATCGACAAGCTGCGGGATGAAGGCCAGAAGATCGGACTCATCCGCTTGCGCCTGTGGCGGCCATTTCCCTTCGAGGAGCTGCGCCAGGCTGTCAAGGGGGCCGAGATACTCATCGTGCTCGACCGTGCCCTTTCAACGGGCGGCCCTGGCGGCCCAGTCTGCTCTGAGATCCGCTCTGCTCTTTACGATATGAGCTCCAGGCCGAAGATAGTCAGCTTCGTGGGCGGCCTGGGCGGGCGCGATATAACCGCCCCCGGTTTCGAAACCATTATCAAGCGTGGCATGGAGTTGGCCCGCACTGGCAGCGACAAGGAATTTCAAATATTCGGGGTGAGGGAATAACAATGCAGAACTTGAATGTTTATGCCCCCAGGCTTATACCCAAAGAGGAGCCTTTTGCGCCGGGACACCGCGCCTGCATCGGCTGCGGCGAGGTGCTGGCGGTCAGGTTGGCTACCAAGGCGATGGGAAAAAACGTCATCATTGTCAATGCCACTGGCTGCATGGAGATCATCGCCTCCCAGGTGCCCAATACCTCCTGGAACGTGCCGTGGATACATACACTTTTTGAGAATACGGCGGCCGTGGCTTCCGGCGTTGAATCCGGACTCAAGGCCATGATGCGCAAGGGGCGCATACCGCAGGATGAAATCAATGTGGCAGTCATTGCCGGTGACGGCGCCACGCTCGACATCGGTCTACAAGCGCTTTCTGGTGCCATGGAGCGCGGCCACAAATTTCTCTATATCTGCTTCGACAACGAGGCTTATATGAACACCGGCATCCAGCGTTCTTCTGCTACTCCGTTCGGTGCTTCTACCACCACCTCACCTGCCGGCAAGCAGAGCCAGGGCCAGTTATCCTGGAAAAAAGATATGCCGGCTATCGCCGTGGCTCACAACATTCCGTATGTGGCCACCGCTTGCCCGAGTTACCCTTTCGATATGATGGAAAAAGTGAAAAAGGCCATGAGCGTGAAGGGGCCGTCGTACATACAGATATTCTCTGTCTGTCCCACGGGCTGGCGCTGTGCCGGAGACCTGACTGTACGCATTGGTCGCCTGGCTGTCGAGACGGGTGTCTTCCCTCTCTACGAGGTTGAGAATGGCAAATATAAGATGAGCTTGGATGTGCCCAAGCTCAAACCCCTCACCGATTACACCAAGCTACAGGGGCGTTTCCGCCACCTGTCTCCCGAAGCTCTCGAACAGATTCAGGCCAAGGTCGTCCAGAAATACCAGGAAATCAAGGCCAAAGCCGCGGACGAGGTGTGCGCATGAGCGACATAGTATTCAGCAGCTGGGGCGGGCAGGTTGTCGATAACCGCTCGGGGCAATCAGTCGCCGCAACCGCGGCAGATATCAAACTCCCTCTCAACTATGGCAGTCAGCATATCGCGGCCTTCATGAAAGTGGCTCCGATAGAACTCCAGCAAGCCCTTCTTCTTGCTTTGCATACCGGCCAACGTGAAGGCGACCTCCTGCGGCTGCCATGGTCCGCCTATGACGGGAAGACCATTCGTCTTCGGCAAGGCAAATCTCGTAGAGGTCAAAGGCTCGGCCAAATAATTGAAATCCCATGCACCGCAGCACTACGCCGGATGCTGGATGGTATGGAACGTGCTTCGCCGCTCATCCTAAGCACGGCAACGGGTCGGTCCTTCAAGAAAAGATACTTCTCACAACTCTGGAATCGCGTAATGAGAAAGGCAGGGTTGGAAACCGTCACCTTGCCCGACATCGCGGAGCCGGTGAAACTCCACTTCCATGACCTCAGGGGGACCACGGTGAC
>JBEKPN010000109.1:0-4367 GCA_049520695.1 Dehalococcoidales bacterium
CTGTATCGCCTCGATTTTCTCTGCGGCATTGCCGGCATGCCCGGCTTCGTCCGGCGCTTCGACGTGGACCACCACCAGGTCGTGTTTGTCCAGCGCCGCCAGCGCGCCTTCCGCCTGCCCGGCAAAATTGTTTTTCAGGTTGTCGGTGACGCCCTTGATGTCCAGAATGGTCATGCCTGTCATCTGCCCCAGCCCGCGCAGCAGGTCAACGCCCGAGGTGATAGCGGCCTTCAGGCCGTAAGCCTCCTTGAAAGAGGGCGTTTTGGGGATGGGGCCGCTGCCCCAGAAAAGCCATATCGATGTGGCCGGGACCTGCCCGTGCGCGGCGCGATGATAGTTCACCGGGTGGTGTTTAAGCACCTCCTGTGAGTCGGTCATGAGTTTTTTAAGGAACCGGCTGCCACGGCCTCTGGGGAGGAATTCCGCCACCGACTTGTCGGGGATGTCGTGGGGCGGTGTGCAGACGGCCGCGGTCGTCTCCGTATGCCCTTTGAGCTTAAGGAGATGGCGGTAGCCCACTCCAGGAAAAAACTCAACTTCGTCGCTCCCCAGCTTTTCGTTGAGCGCATCGATAAGCTCGCGTGCCTCTGCGCTCTCGATGTGGCCGGAGCAGTAGCTCCACATGCGCCCGCCCTTGACGGCCACCAGGTTGCAACGAAAGACCACCTCGCCCCGGCTTACCGGAACGCCCATGCTGACAGCCTCGATGGCGGCGCGTCCGCGGTAATAGACCTGAGGGTCGTAGCCCAGCAGCGACATACAGGCCACTGCGCTGGAGGGTTCCATGCCCGGCGGCACGTTGTTGGTCAGGCCGAGCGTGCCCTCGCGGGCCAGCGCATCCAGGTTGGGTGTTCGCGCCAGCTCAAGGGTGGTCTTGTTGTCCCGCTCTTTGATAGGCCAACCGGCGGCCCCGTCTATGATCAAAACGCAGTATTTCATATGTTGGCTCTCAGAACCCCCTCACCTCAATCCTCTCCCACAAGGGGCGAGGAAAGAAAGATAATCAACTCGGACCCATAATGGATTGGCATAGCCAGAATAAATAGAATCGTCGTATCTCCATATTTGCCCCGTTAACTGAAACCACCTATAATATCACTTTGCGGGGCGTAGCGCAGTTTGGTTTAGCGCGCAGCGTTCGGGACGCTGAGGTCGGTGGTTCAAATCCACTCGCCCCGACCACTAATCCACCGCCTTCTTGGCCTCGTCCCATAGCTTATTCTGTTCATCCAGCGTCATTTTGGACAGGTCGAGCTTGCGCTCGCGGCAGAGCTTTTCCATATGCGCGAACCGGCGGTAAAACTTGTGATTGGCCTCGCGCAGCGAAGATTCGAGGTCTATCCCCTGCCTGCGGGCGTAGTTCGCCAGCGTGAAGAGAATGTCGCCAAACTCGTCGGATTTGCCTTCCTGAGTTTCCTCTCGCTTGAACTCGCCGATCTCTTCGCCGAGCTTATCCAGCACGCCTTCGTTGCTGGGCCAATCAAAGCCCACCCGCGCCACGCGGTCCTGCACCGACTGGCTGTAGGCCAGTGAAGGAAGAGCTTTAGGCACTCCGTCGAGCATGCCGGCGTCCTCCTTGCGCTCCTTCTTCTTGAGTTCCTCCCAGTGCACCAGCACCTCATCGGCATCCTTAGCGCTGGTCGAGCCAAAGACGTGCGGGTGGCGGTAAAGCAGCTTTTTGTTGATGCCCTCCGCCACGTCGCCCATGTCGAACTCGCCGGCCTCTTTAGCCACCTGGGCATGCAGCACTATCTGGAGCAGCAGGTCGCCCAACTCGGCGCACAGCTTTTCCGTGTTAGCCTCATCCAGCGCCTCCAGCACCTCGTAGCTCTCTTCCAGCAGGTGTTCGCGCAAAGAGGCATGGGTCTGTTTTTTATCCCAGGGGTATCCCTGCGGGCTCCGGAGATAGGCGATGATCTCAACCAGGCTGTCGAAGCGTTTCAGATCTTTGGGGATTTCCATAGCATCTCCTCGGTATTATCACGATTATACATTCAAGACAATGGAACGGGCAATAAATATATCCTTGTGCTTCGAATCGGTTTTTGCTAGTCTCGGTCCTCAACCCTATTCCTTTAATCCCCTTCCTAGTAAGGAGAGGGATAGATAAATCATTCTGACTATATATTTAAAACATGTGTGTCACATGTTTTAACATGTCTCATGGGCAACGTAAATTAGGAGTGCCGGAACAAATGGATACCCTGTAGAATTGAATTTCAGTCAGCCATCCTGGGTAAGACGCTGTAGGAGTTGTTGAATTTTGTGGCTCTAGTTAAAGGTTTATATTCGAAACACAAAACCAGAACCTTTAATCTAGCCTTCGACCTGAAAATTTGAGCAGTTCGTATCTCCTTGGCTGGAATAAAATGTCCATAATGTGCTCAAAATGTGCATGAAAATTTTAACTTAATCACTCTATCGGGTATAATGCGAACAGTACCATGATGGCCAGGAAGTAAGTGCGAAGTGCTTGAATGATAACTATTGAAAACCTTACCAGGAAGTTTGGGGAAGTCACTGCGGTCGAGGGACTAACATTCCAGGTTGAGGAAGGCGAGGTCTTTGGTTTTCTTGGTCCAAATGGCGCCGGCAAGACCACCACCATCAGGATGCTTTGCTGCCTCATCTCGAAGACCAGTGGGGCGGCCAGTGTAGGTGGTTATAGCATTGGTAATCCAGCCGACTCACTAAAAATCAGGAAAATGATTGGGCTGGTGCCCGATAATGTTGGCCTTTACGACGATTTGAGTGCCTTCGAGAACCTCGATTTTTATGGCAAACTCTATGAATGCCCCGAAGAACGCCGGAAAGAAAACATCGAGCGCTTTCTCAAGATGCTGGACCTCTGGGATAGGAAAGACGCCCGGGTAGGCGCATTTTCCAAAGGCATGAAACAGAAACTGGCGTTGGCCCGGGCGCTGGTTCACGAGCCGAAAATACTGTTCATGGATGAGCCGACCGCCAACCTAGACCCCGAAGCAGCTAAGACCGTTAGGGATTTCATTTTGGAGATCAAGAAGCAAGGCAGAACCATTTTCCTCAACACCCATAACCTTGACGAAGCTCAGAGAATCTGCGACCGGATTGGAATAATAAAGACGAAACTTCTGACCATTGGCACCCCCGAACAGCTAAGGGAATCTCTCTCTAGACCCAAAACAGAAATTAGGCTGGCTCAGGTAAACGAGGCTTTGGTTAGTGCTTTAAAAAAGCTCATTCCGAATAGGATCGAGGTCTCCGAAAATAAGCTAATTATTGACGTGGCCGATCCTGACAAAGAAAATCCGGCCATTATATCAGCCATTACCTCATCCGGAGGTCAGGTACGGGAGGTCTCCCAGCTTGTCCCAACACTAGAAGATATATATTTACAAATTGTGAAGGAAACGAAATGAGGATGTCGAAAGCCTGGATTGTCGCTGCCAAGGATATGAAAGTATTCCTGAGAAAAAAGTATGTCGTCTATTCACTGGTTATATTTCCTCTTCTCATGGGCATCGGTCTTCCATTTGTACTCAGTTTTGTCGGCCATAAACAGGGGGGCCTTCAGGGCGCAGTGCTACTCAATCGCATGAACGCATTCTCGTTCTTCTTTTTAATCGGGGCAGTAATGCTACCCACTCTCTTGGCTTCTTACAGCCTGGTCGGTGAAAAGATTGAGAAAAGCCTTGAACCGCTCCTGGCTACCCCCATCACGGATAGCGAGCTTCTTCTGGGCAAGGGCATTGCCGCCTTCATTCCGTCTGTCGGCGCAATCTATATTAGCTCAATCGTTTTCATGGCCTTATCTGACCTGGTGACCCACAATACCCTGGGCTATTCATTTTTCCCTAACTGGACTATCGGGTTAATACTCCTGTTATTAGTGCCGCTTTCAGCTATTCTTTCCATCGAGTGGAGTGTCATTGTTTCTTCGAGAGCCAGTGACCCACGCGCCGCCCAGATACAAAGTCTTTTTATCGCGCTGCCTCTCCTTGCAATCTATGTTGCAACCGAAGTTGGGGCAATATCACTAGACACCAAGACTCTTCTGATTATTTCTGCCATAATTTTAGTAGCGGATGTTGTTCTCTTCTTTCTGAGCACAAAGACATTTCAGCGAGAAGAGATTCTGACGAAGTGGACGTGAATTGTCTAATAGGAGCCCCATTATGACGGTAAGTAAAACATTTGATATCAGGCAGGAAAAGAAATGAGGAGAGTAATAATAATAGTCGTAGCTACGATAATAGTTATCGCCATTAATTTTGTGGTGCGTCGAATTCATAATAAAAAGAATAAGGACTCGCAAAAGTAGTTTTGATTTTCAGCAGGCCATCAACCAATCGTAGGTATATTCACTTCAACCACTCATCGCTTTTGGG
>JBEKPN010000110.1:0-4280 GCA_049520695.1 Dehalococcoidales bacterium
CAAAACGTCTTTGAAATGGAGGAACATATATCTCCCCCAACGCCCATTTGTCAAACAAACCTTGTAGCGTATAGTCCGCAGGATAGGATGCTATTCTATAGCGAGAGACGTCTTCTTCGTTATCCTCTATCTCGGATGCGATTGTTTCGATATCTACAGCCATCTCAAATCCCTCTATTATTAATATATACTTCGGATGGATGTCGGGTATTTTATCTGGTTAATTATACATCGGGCGTCAAGAAAAAAGTCAAAATACGTAGGGGCGGGTTTAAAACCCGCCCCCCAACATTTTTACCTCACGACCGATTTGGTACTATTTTAAGGCTTCCTGTTCTTTTTCAGCCTGGCGGTCGGCGATGATTTTCTGCGTGATGTGCGCTGGCACCTCTTTGTAGTGGCTGATTTCCATAGTGTAAGTGCCGCGCCCCTGCGTAATGGACTTGAGGTCCGTGGCGTAGCGCAGCACCTCGGCCATGGGCGCTTCGGCGTCGATGACATTGATGCCGCCTTCGGGATTCATGCCCATGACGTGCGCCCGTTTGGTGTTGAGGTCGCTCAGTATATCGCCGGTAAAGTCGTTAGGCACGGTTATTTTCATGCTGACGATGGGTTCCAGCAGGATGGGTTTGCCTTCCAGCATTCCCTGCTTGAGCGCACCTGCCCCGGCGATCTTGAAGCAGATTTCGGAGGAATCCACCGGGTGGTAGCTGCCGTCGACGACGATGGCCTTGAGCCCTACCACCGGGTAGCCGGCCAGGGCTCCCTCCTTCAAACCTTCCAGAACGCCCTTTTCCACGGCTGGTATGTAGTTCCTGGGCACGGTGCCGCCGACGACCTTGTTTTCGAAGACGTTGGCGCTGCCGCGCGGCAGAGGCTCGAACTCCATCACCACGTGGCCGTACTGGCCATGGCCGCCGGTCTGTTTCTTATGCTTGTACTCAGCGCGTGAAGCCACCGTGATGCTCTCGCGGTAAGGCACCTTGGGCGATGTCAGATCGACCCCCACGCCGAACTTGCGCTGCATCTTTTCTCCGGCAACGGACATCTGGGTATCGCCCATGCCTGAGAGGATGGTCTCAGCGGTATCGGGATCGCGGCGCACGTGCAACGTCAGGTCCTCTTCTGCCAGGCGCGTGAGGGCCGAACCCATCTTGTCCAGGTCGGCCTTTGTCTTGGGATGCACAGCTACGCTGTAGACGGGCTTAGGGAAGGTGAGAGGGGCCAGCTTGGCTGGTTTGGCCTGAGTGCCTAGAGTATCCCCAGTAACTGTAATATTGAGCTTGGCTACACCACCGATGTCTCCGGCTTCCACTCTGGCCACTGGTTCCTGGGTCTTGCCGCGCACCATGAAGAGCTGCCCGATGCGCTCGTCAGCGTTCTGGTTGATATTCCACATGTGCGAGTTGCTTTCCAGCAGGCCGGAGTAAACGCGGAAATAGGTCAGCTTGCCCACATAAGGGTCGGCTGTCGTCTTGAATACCAGTGCCGCTGATGGGCTAGTGACGTTGGGCTGCAGGTCTTTTACGGAAGAGTCCTCCGCCACGGCTATCTGGCGCTGCATGGGCGAGGGCAGGTAGCGTTCAATGGCTTCCAGAAGCTGCGTAATGCCGATACCCTGTAACCCGGAGCCTGCCAGGATGGGGACAATCTTACCGGCGCAGACCGCCTGCTGCAAACCCTTGATAATCTCGTCGCTGGTGAGCTCTTCCCCACCCAGATACTTTTCCATGAGGGCGTCGTCGGTCTCAGCTACCACCTCTATCATTTTACTCTGCAGGGCTTTGGCCTGCACGACGAGCTCGGGGGGCACGGCTGCTTCCTGAGCGGGCAAGCCGGTATAGGCTTTCATGGAGATAAGGTCGATGACCCCATTGAAGCTGGTATGTGTCCCTATGGGCATCTGGAGCGGGACGCACTTAGAGCCGAAGCGGGCTTGGAACTGCTCTACGGTTTTGTTGAAGTCGGCGTTCTCGCGGTCCATTTTGTTGATGAAGATGATGCGGGACTGTCCGGCTTCCTGGCTGTAGTTCCAGGTGAGCTCGGTACCCACTTCCAGGCCGGAGGCGGCTGAGGCCAGTACGATGGCCCCTTCGCTGACTCTGATAGCCGCCTTGACCTCACCTACGAAGTCCAGGTATCCGGGGGTGTCGAGGAGATTGATTTTGGAATCGTGGTATTCGAAAGGCAGCAACGAGAGGTTGATGCTGATGCGGTGCTTGATTTCATCGGGGTCGTAGTCGGAAGTGGTGTTACCCGCTTCGATTTTCCCCAAGCGGTTGACCGTTCCAGTAGCGAACAGGATAGCTTCCGACAGCGTAGTCTTTCCTGCGCCGCTGTGAGACAGCAGCACCACGTTGCGCAGGTGTTCCGGAGAGAATTGTTTCATCTAACACCCTCTCTTTTGCTATTATTTAGCTTTTATTTATTAGTCTAAAAGGCAAACTAACCTGGGTAGCCACCCTTTAAGTATCCCGTGCCTCAACTACTGTTTGATGACTTCGCCTGTCGCCGGTACTTTTTGGCTGCATGATGACCACGTGGTTAGATATGATAAGAGATTATTACGCTGCTCGTACTGTGGTTGCACCCTGCTACTTGAGGAAAAACCAGAGCACGATGAGCAAGACCACCACGAAGGTGAAAAACAAAGCTATACGCCTGAGTTCATAAGGCAGTTCGGCAAATCTAACCGACGCGGCTTCCTGAGGCGCGGCTGCCTTTGTGGGCGTGGTCTTTAAGGGCACCACTGCCATTGCCGGCTGGGATGAGACTGGCGGCGGAACGGCCTGTTTTACCGGGGCAGCCGGTTTATGGCTTTTAAGTCTTTTGCTTTTATGGGTGTTCCTGTGGGCCATTGAAAATCCTTTCCTCCCGCTATTATGCAGCGCCGGCCTATCTGGCTCTCGGGTGAGCCTTGTCGTAGGCCTGGCGGATATGGTCTGACGTCAAATGCGTATAAATCTGGGTGGTAGAGATGTTGGCGTGCCCCAGAAGCTCCTGCACCGAGCGCAGGTCGGCCCCGCCGTTAAGCATGTGCGTGGCGAAGCTGTGGCGTAAAGTATGTGGTTTGACCTGTTTTTCCAGGCCAATATTCCTGGCATAGCCTTTTAGAATCTGCCACAGGCCCTGGCGCGTCAGCCTATCGCCGCGCTGGTTGACGAAAAGGGCTTTTTCTTCGCTGGAGTGCACGAAATGCGGCCGCACCTCTTTAATATAGATCTCGACGGACTGGGCAGCCTGCGGGTAAACCGGCACCATGCGTTCCTTTTTACCCTTGCCGAAGGGCCGCACGAAGCCGTTCTTGGTGTCGATATCGCCCACATTCAGCCCCACCAGCTCGCTGACGCGCATGCCGCTGGCATAAAGCAGTTCCAGCATGGCGCGGTCGCGCTTGGCTTCGGGGGCGCTGCTTTTGGAGGGCTGGTCGAGGAGCTGGCGTACTTGGCTGATGGTGAGTGTGTCGGGCAAGGCCTTGCCCACTTTGGGGGAGCTGATGTTATCCATGGGGTCGGCCTTGATCTTACCCTCGGCGGTAAGAAAGCCGAAAAAGGACTTAGCGGCAGCCACCTTGCGCGCCACTGTGGTGACGGCATAACCGCGTTCTTTGAGGTTGAGCAAGTAGCTCAGCATCTCGGAGCGGTCGAAAGCATTCCAGGTGGGCTGGGTTCCCTTTTTTGCGGCGGAATCCTCGGCGAAGGTCGCCAACTGGTTGAGATCGTTGGCGTAGGCCGAGGTGGTATTAGTGGAAAAACCCTTCTCCACGCGGAGATAGTTCAAAAAACTGTCGATATCCGCTCTCACACGTCACCTCACTGAAAATTGCATCTATTTTAACATAATGCATGGATAATGCAAACGGCATTTTCAGGCTCTTGACTTGGAATTGACAGCGGATTAAAAGAAAAAAACTAACAATCGGTCATGAAAAACGTTATATTAAATTGAATTTGACGCCCATACGCTTTTGGGTGATACTTGAATTGTCTAACCGAGGATAAAAATGGCTGAAAAAGAAACCCCGAATAAAAAAGAAATGACCGATGAGGCAATAATCAAAAGAGCCAAGATGTTAACCAACTCCCTCCCTGCTATCCTGAATGAGACGGATTCCAACATAGAAGCAAAGGCTGAGGCTGCCCGCAAGGCGGAAGCTACCGCCAGGCGTTCCGGCGATGCCGCCGCCACTAAGGCTTTGGACGAAGCCAAGCGGGCTGGTCAGGAACCAGCCGACGTGGCTATCAGGGCTGCCCGCGATGCAGCCAATAAAGTTGAGGCTG
>JBEKPN010000111.1:0-4257 GCA_049520695.1 Dehalococcoidales bacterium
AGCGGCGCAAGTAGCCAAGCCTGTCAGTCTTTCCAATCTGTTTGACCAGATCAACGCCGGCCAGGTCAAAGAGCTCCCCATCGTGCTCAAGGTGGATGTGCAGGGCGCCATGACCATCAAGTAGCAACTGCCCGGCGCGGTGCTCATATTCCTCATGCCGCCCTCGCTGGAAGAATTGACGCAGCGCCTCAAGGGGCGTGGCACGGAGTCGGCCAGAGACCTCGAAATCCGCCTCGAGACCGCCTGTTCGGAGATAGAAAAGCTGCCGTTCTTCGACTACGCGGTGTTGAGCTACCAGAACCGCATCGAAGAGGCAGTCTCTGATATCGAGGTCATCATCCGGGCTGAAAAGCTACGCGTAGCCCATCGCGAATACAGCCTATAATTGCCTCCCGAAGGGACATCACCAACGGATGGCGGCCAGCATACAGAAGGGCATGGAGGGGCTGCTGCGGGAAAAGTTCAAGATAGGCCATTCGACGCTGCAATTGGAGTGCCAGAACTGCGAGGCTGGCGGCGTATTATGCAGCTTGCGCTCAGGCCGTGAAGAATGCCCCGAACACAGGGATGTTGAAAAGACAGATGGGGAAGCCCATGGACATGAGCCCCACGACTGACGGTTATTTCTCAGGCGTTCTTTAGAGCGATACCCTCGAGGGCGTTGGCCACGTCCTCGCAGCGGTCAGTGGCGCTTTCCATGTGCTCGTAGATCTCGCGCCACTTGATGATATCCGTGGTGTCATAGCCCCCCTCGAAGAGCTCCCCCAGCGCCCGGCGCGAGATATCGTCGGCTTCGTTCTCCAGGCGGTTGAGGTCCACACAGTATTCCATGGCCTTTTTAAGCTCGGAGCGGGAGCGCAGGAAGACCATGGCTTTTTCCACCTCGCCGGCCGCCTTCACCAGGATATCGGCCAGCTCCTGCGAGCGTTTGGTGGGCGACTTTATTCTGTAGATATACATGGCATCGGCAGCGGCGTGTATGAAATCGGCGATGTCGTCCAGCGTATGAGCCAGCAGCGATATATCTTCTCGGTCGAAGGGAGTGATGAAGCTGCGATAGAGCAGGTCCATCACCTGATGCGTGATGGTATCTCCCTTGTGTTCCAGGGCGGTGATGCGGGCCACCTTGGTTCCCACATCCTGCCAGTTATCCAGTAAGTCTTTTAAGGCGGTAGAGATTTCCACCAC
Organism: Dehalococcoidales bacterium; assembly: GCA_049520695.1. Lineage (GTDB taxonomy): Bacteria > Chloroflexota > Dehalococcoidia > Dehalococcoidales > UBA1222 > SURF-27. The sequence continues at coordinate 1,189 of JBEKPN010000111.1, forward strand.
GTTTTGCGAACTCTGCACGAAAAGGTCGTAGAACTTGGTTTCCTGCGGGATCAAAGAGAATTTAGCCATGCGGCATCTCCATCAAACAGATTCAAGAGAGTTTAGTTTAAGCTTGCACGACTGTCAACCCTCTCAAAAACGACCTCGCCTCAGACCGTTGCACTTTCTCCCTAAAAATGATGTATAATTCATCGTTTGATAATAAATACCGCATGATTGAAGGGCGATTTTCAGTTTGGCATTAATAATTTTCGTCATTGCCCTGTCACTGGTTTTCGACTACACCAACGGCATGCACGATGCTGCCAATTCCATTTCCACCATCGTGTCCACCAGGGTGCTCTCCCCCCGTCTGGCCGTCATCTGGGCCGCCTTCTTCAACTTCGTGGCCTTCCTCATCTTCGGCACTGCGGTGGCTTCGACCATCGGCAAGGGCATGATAGACATTTCCACTGTGACGCCGACAGTCATCTTGGCCGGTGTGGTCGGCGCCATCAGCTGGAACCTGATAACCTGGTATTTCGGTTTACCCAGCAGCTCATCGCACGCCCTAATCGGAGGGTATGCCGGAGCCGCTATCGCCAGGAGCGGTTTTGGGGCGCTCATTCTGGGAGGGTGGGACAAGACGCTTATTTTTATCGTGCTGGCTCCTGCCATTGGGCTGGTGCTCGGTTATGCCCTGAAAGTAGCGGCGTCCTGGGCTATCTTCAAATCGAAACAGGCCCCCACGTCCGTCGATAAATGGTCGCGCGTTCTGCAGTTGTTTTCCGCCGCGGCTTTCAGCCTGGGACACGGTAGCAACGACGCCCAGAAGACCATGGGCATCATAACCAGCCTGCTTGTCGCCGGCGGACTTATCAGTACGTTCAAGGTGCCTTTATGGGTAATACTTAGCTGCCATACTGCCATCGCCCTGGGCACGCTCTCGGGAGGCTGGCGTATAGTGAAAACCATGGGCCAGAAGATCACCCGTCTGCGCCCTATCGACGGCGTGTGCGCCGAGACTGCTGCTGCTGCTAGTATTTTCTTTTCTACTCATTTTGGTGTCCCCGTTAGCACAACCCATGTTATAACGGGTGCCATATCGGGAGTCGGTTCGGTGAACCGGAAATCTGCGGTACGATGGAATGTGACCTTGCGTATCGTCTGGGCCTGGATATTTACAATTCCTTGCGCCGCGCTCATTTCGGGCTTTGCTTACACTCTGGCCAAATTGGTCCTTCCGGCTTAGTAAACTGGAACAAGGCTGCTTAAATTATTGCAAATGGTCGACTTTAAGCCTATAATCTCTCTTTGGTTAGATATGGAATTCAACAAGATACTGGTGCCGGTAGGCGGCAACAAAGCGGATGAGGGGGCCATTGACTTGGCCTGCGACCTGGTCAGGCAGAAGGGCAAGAAGACCATCATCGCCGTGCATGTCATACCGGTGGACCGCTCTCTGCCTCTGGATGCCGAGATAGAGGCCGAGATGGCCCGCTCGGAAGGGATTCTGTCCCGGGTGGAGGAGCAGGTTAAGAAACGCGGCTGTACCGTGGAAACCGATATCCTGCAGGCCCGCGAAGTGGGCTCCGCCATCATCGACGTAGCCAAGGAACACCAGGTAGACCTTATCCTCATCAGCCTGACTTCTAAAAAACAGTTCGGCGAATTCTGTCTGGGCGACGTGGCGCCTTATGTGCTCAAAAACGCCCCCTGCCGCGTCATACTCGACCACCAGTTGGATCGGGAGCAGGCCTGACATGAAAATAGTCATCATGGGCTGCGGGCGCGTGGGAGCGCAACTGGCCAATTCGCTGGATGCCGAAGGACACGACGTCACTATCCTGGATATAGACGCCTACAGCTTCGACCGCTTTCTCTCCTCCGAATTCCGCGGCACGGCACTACTGGGCAGCGGTATGGACGAGGAAATCCTCAGAAAGGCCGAGATAGAAAAGGCCGACGCTTTCATCGCCGTGGCCCACGGCGACAACCGCAACGTCATGGCCTGCCAGATGGCCAAGCACATCTTCCACGTGCCTAAGGTCATCTGCCGCATCTACGACCCACAGAGGCGTGACATGTACATTCCGCTTGGAATCGACGCGGTCAGCCCCACCACGCTGGTGGCGCAAATGCTCAGGGAAAAGCTGGGGGCATAACTTAGATGTACATTATTGTTATCGGCGGCGGGCAGTTGGGTTATCACCTCGCCAAGGCGCTCCTGGCGGAGAGCCACGAGGTGCTGCTCATCGAAAATGACGCCAAGACCAGCCAGAAACTGATTGACGAACTGGGAAGCGTGGTCGTGCGCGGCGACGGCTGCGAGGCCAGCGTGCTGGCCAAAGCCGGCACTATACGCGCTGACATGCTGGTGGCCGTTACCGGCGACGATGCGGATAACTTGGTGGCCTGTCAGGTGGCCAAGCACAAGTTCGCCGTACCGCGCACCATTGCCCGTGTGCGCAACCCCCGCAACGAATCCCTCTTCCGCAAACTGGGGGTGGACGTCACCGTAAGCTCCACCAACCTCATACTGGAACATATTGAGCACGAGATGCCTTCGCACCCACTCATGCACCTGATGGTCATGCACGACCGCCGCCTGGAGATCGTGGAGGTAACCATCCTCGCCGGCTCGGCCAGCGTGGGCAAGAAGATCAAAGACCTGGCTCTGCCCGCCGAAACAGTGCTCTCTCTCATCGTACACCGTGGGCAAAAACCGACCATCCCCGGCCCCGACACGGTAATTGCCGCCGAGGATCAGGTTATCGCCATCGCTCCCGCCGACGCCGAGGAGTCCCTGCGCTCCGCACTCACTGGCTCATAACCAAACTTCAGTACAAGAGAGGCAGGTTGAGCTAAAGGTATTGCCAATTACTCCGCTTTGGCTGATAATACGTGCATGTTCTCAAAGCCCTCTGCTCGCATATCAACCTTTTGCCTGTTCCTTTGCCTTATATCATCTTTAATCGTTCTCCCGGCATGCAATTCACCAACCGTGGAGATCACGCTCACCACTAGATCGTCCGCTTTCACGGGAAACATTTATGTCGGCGGTTCAGTCAACAACCCCGGTCTCTACCC
>JBEKPN010000112.1:0-4174 GCA_049520695.1 Dehalococcoidales bacterium
TCGTGCCCGGCGATATCGTACTGCTGAAAACCGGCGACCGTATGCCGGCTGACGGTCGCTTACTGGAATCCATCAATCTGAGAACAGATGAAGCTTCTCTCACCGGTGAGAGCACCGCAGTTGAAAAGAAAATTGACCCCATCGCAGGCAAAGCTGGTGTGGGTGACCGCAAGAACATGGTATTCGCCGGTACTTCGGCGAGTTATGGGCGGGGCACTGCGGTGATTACCACCACAGGGATGGACACCGAGTTTGGCCAGATAGCCAGACTCCTTCAGGAGGTAAAAGAAGAGGAAACTCCTCTGCAGATAAACCTCGACCACATGGGTCGTTTGATCGTTATCGTGGCGCTCGGCTTGACCTTCGTGCTGGCCGTCCTGGGGGTTCTCAGGGGTCATGGAGTCCTTGAGATGCTATTGTGGGGCGTAAGCCTCGCAGTGGCGGCTGTCCCCGAAGCCCTGCCGGCTGTGGTGACCATTTCGTTATCGCTGGGCGTGCAGAAAATGGCTAAACGTCATGCCCTGGTGCGCAAGCTCCCCGCAGTTGAGACACTGGGCAGCACGACTTACATCTGTTCGGATAAAACAGGAACTCTAACTCAAGACCAGATGACCATTCGGCGCGTGTATTTAGACGGTAGAACACTCGATATAAGCGGCTCGGGCTACGAACCCAGAGGCGATTTTCTGGATGGTGGAAAAGCAGTCAACCCCAGTTCGTTGCCGACCCTTCAAAAGCTGCTGATAGCAGGGGTGCTGTGCAACGACACCAGTCTGTCTAATGAAAACGGAGTATGGGATATCAAGGGCGATCCCACAGAAGGAGCGCTGATGGTTCTGGCCGCTAAGGCCGGCTTAAGCCAGCAAGAACTCGCTCAGAGCACTCCTCGCATTCACGAGATACCTTTTACCTCAGAATCTAAGCGTATGACCACCGTGCACGAAACGCCGCAAGGCCGCACAGCCATGGCCAAGGGCGCCGCCGAAGTTATACTGGATGACTGTCGCTATGTTCTGCTACAAGACAGAGAAATCGAGCTTGATACATCGACTCGCAAGAGAATACTGTCGGCATCTCAAGAAATGGCCAATAATACATTGCGCGTGCTTGGACTGGCCTGCAAGAGCTCGTCTTCATCTGAGAGCGACACCGATATACAAAAGAACATGGTGTTTCTCGGGCTTGTCGGTATGCTCGACCCACCACGCCCCGAAGTGAAAGAGGCCATCAAGCTCTGCGACCGCGCCGGTATACGCACCGTGATGATTACGGGGGACCACAAAGCTACGGCTATCGCCATCGCCAGGGAACTCGGACTGATGAAAGGCGGCCTGGCTTACAGTGGCGCCGAGTTGGACCAGCTCAACCAGCAAGACTTCGAGGACTGTGTTGAGAAGATAGACGTTTACGCCAGAGTCTCACCATCGCACAAATTGCGCGTGGTTGAGGCGCTTACTAAGAAAGGGCATGTGGTAGCCATGACCGGGGACGGCGTCAATGACGCCCCGGCCCTTAAAAAGGCGGATATAGGCATCGCTATGGGTATCAGCGGCACGGATGTCACCAGGGAAGCCGCCGGCATGGTGCTAACAGACGATAATTTCGCTTCGATAGTAGCCGCCGTGGAAGAAGGTCGCGGTATTTTCTCCAACATCAAAAAATACCTGGTCTATCTACTCTCCTCCAACCTGGGAGAGATTTTGTTGATGGCGGCAGTAATCCTGTTTGGCCCGATAATGGGGCTACCGTCCGGCGTGGTGCCGCTGGTGGCCATACAGATACTTTTTGTGAATCTGGCAACGGACGGTCTTCCTGCTATTGCTCTGTCTGTTGACCCCCCTGAACCGGGCCTCATGCGACAAAAACCCCGTCCACGCCGCGAGAGCATTTTCACGCCCCCCATAATCATCTATATGGTTATAGCCGGCGTTTGGACAGCGCTTGTTACGCTGGGGGTTTTCTTGTGGGCCATGTACACTCGTTCGGGTCCGGCTGACCAGGTGCTCAGGGAAGCCCAGAGCCTCTGTTTTGTCACCTTGATCCTGGTCGAATTTTTCAATGCCTTCAACTGCCGGTCGCTGGAACGGTCCATATTCCAAGTCGGAATATTCAAGAACAGATGGCTTATACTCTCCATCGCATCGCAGATACTATTGCTTCTGGCGATAGTGTACTGGCATCCCTTCCAGGTTGCTTTTAAAACCTTCGGCTTGAATACTGAGGAGTGGATTATTGCAGTCCTCTCCTCTTCTACCATATTCTTCGGACTTGAGCTTTATAAGCTACTGAAAAGGATGCTGGGGACAAAAACTCATCAATAGCCGGCAGGACAGTATGGAGTCTGGCTTTTCCAGAAGTATCGGAGAGTCGTGGAACACCGACGCAAATCGCGTAAAAAGCAGTTTAGAGCATCATTAGTCTAGCCGCGTACCAGCAGAATAGGCGTGCGTGCGCCTATCATAACTTCTTCGGCGGTGCTGCCGTAAGCCCAGCGGCTGATGCCGGAACGTCCATGTATGACCATGGCGATAAGGTTGGCGCGGTTTTTTACTGATGAGCTGATTATTTCTTGCGCCGGGTTGCCCAGCGGCAGTTCGCTGCGCACCTTGAAACCAGCCTCCCGGAAGCGTTTCTCGACGTTCGCCAGGTATGCCCCGGCTACCAGCTTGCATTTCAGGTTTTCCTGTTGAACCCGGGCTTCCCAACTCTCGACCATGTCTGATGGATAATCTGATGACACAGTAGCAGGTTCGCAAGTTCGAATGAGTATTATCTGAACTACATCTATACCCCACTGCCGTCCCAGAGCTTCCACTTCAGGTAAAATGGTTTCAGCCGACTTGGTACCATCCAGTGCCACCAGGATACGTCGTTCCGGAAGCTGGTCCAGAATTATGGCATCTTCGATACCAGCCCTTACCATCAAGACAGGTATATTCGCCTGTCGCAGCACTTTATACGCCACGCTGCCCATAGCCCAGCGGCTTATTCCTGAGCGTCCGTGTGTAGCCATCAAAATGAGGTCTATGCCATTCTCGTGGGCGAAGCGTAGAATTTCATCAGCGGGAGTACCGGTTAACAGCTCGCCGCGGACTTTAATACCCTTGTTCCCTGAACTCTTCTGAGCATCCGCACGGATCTTGTCAGCCGAACTCTCTATGTACATGCGGTGCATGGCCACGGTATCCTTGTTACTACAAACATGCAACAGAATCACTTCCAGCCCGGCAAAACGGCTGGCCAACTCGTTAGCGTAGTTGAAAGTAACCTCGGACACTTCAGATCCGTCCAGTGGCACCAGCATTTTTCTAAACATAATTTTTATCCCTTTATATGTGTTAATAATACAATAATATGTCTCTAAACTCAATGCTTTATAGTTCACTTTTTCCCGCCACGGTAAGCAGGGCTATAGTGCCAAAAAGAGGAGCGCTACCTCATTGCCCGCGGAAAATATAGCGCCAGGCCTAGTGCTACCAGTGCTGCGCCGGCGAACAGCGCTAACGTCTCAGGAGTGAAACCCAGGCGGAAATCCCCGATGCCGATGACCAACAAGAAAGCACCTGCAAAATTAGCCAGCCCCCATATTACATTGACAAGCGGAGACGACTCTCCCGCGAACGGCGGTGATGTAAAAGGTGTGGTAAATCGCCTGCCGGATATCCCATTCACGAAATGCGGCACGCCATTGGCCACGAGACACCCCGCCACAAAATAAGCTGCAAAATAATACCAGGGCAAGCGTTCCTCCTTTTTTACCAGAGCGATATTAGACATTACGGTCGTCTATGTCAACTACACACCTGGAATTCCATAATTCATTGCGCGGGCTGGATGAGGCGGCTATAATGATTTTTGCAGCCTTCGTGCATAGGAGTCAACATATGGGTTATGAAGAACACAAGCACCTGTCGCCTCAAAAGGTTAACTGCGCCGTGATTATCATTTCTGATTCCCGCACCGAAAAAACGGATGAGTCCGGCAAGCTGCTGGTTGAGGGACTGAAGGGCGCCGGCCACGAAGTAGTCTCCTTCGCCCTGCTAAAAAATGACCGTGAAGCCATACAGGACACAATGGGAGCACTGCTGCACTCAGCCGAGGTGCAAGCTATCATCACCAGCGGCGGCACCGGCGCCAGCAAGATGGACATTACTATCGAGACGGTACTTCCCAT
>JBEKPN010000113.1:0-4740 GCA_049520695.1 Dehalococcoidales bacterium
ACGATGTCCATGTGCAGCAGTCCCAGGAAGCCGCAGCGGAAGCCGTGGCCCAGCAGCGGGCTGTTCTCCATCACGTAGGAGAGCGAGGCGTCGTTGAGCTTGAGCTTCTCCATAGCCTCGCGCAAGTCGCCGTAGTCGTTGGCCTCGGTGGGGTAGATGCCGGCGAAGACCATGGGCTTGGCGGGACGGTAGCCGGTTAGGGGAGCGCTGGCTGGATTTACAACCGAAGTGAGTGTGTCGCCGACGGGGGCCTCGCCCACCTGCTTGAGGCCGCTGGCGATGTAGCCCACCTCGCCGGTGGAGAGGACATCCACCGGGCACTCGCGCGGATTGAAGTAGCCCACCTCGATGACTTCGAGCTCGGTGCCGGTGGCCATCAGCTTGAGGCGGTCACCCTTGCGTATGCTGCCGTCAACCACGCGCAGGTAGGCGATGACGCCCTTATAGCGGTCGTAATGCGAGTCGAATATGAGGGCGCGCAGGGGGCTTTCGGGCGCACCCGAAGGTGGTGGGATGCGGTGCACGATGGCCTCCAGCAGCTCCGCTACGCCCAGGCCGGTCTTGCCGGAAATCTTGAGAGTCTCGGCCTCGGTGTAGCCCAGCACGGTCTCTACCTCGGACATGACGCGCTCCGGTTCGGCGCCGGGCAGGTCCATTTTGTTGAGTGCCGGGATGATTTCGAGGTTATGCTCCATGGCGGAATAGACGTTGGCCAGCGTCTGCGCCTGTATGCCCTGTGTGACATCCACCAGAAGCACTGCCCCTTCGCAGGCGGCCAGCGTGCGCGATACCTCGTAGGAAAAGTCCACGTGTCCGGGCGTGTCTATAAGATTGAGCAGGTAGGTCTGGCCGTCGGGGGCTTTATAGTTGAGGCGGATGGCCTTGGCCTTGATGGTGATGCCGCGCTCGCGTTCGAGCTCCATGCTGTCCATCACCTGCTCGCTCATCTCCTCGCGGCGCATGGCGCCGGTGCTCTCGATGAGGCGGTCGGCCAGCGTGGACTTGCCATGGTCGATGTGCGCGATGATGCAAAAGTTACGTATGTGACGCTGGTCCATGATTCCCCTTCTGTTACGCCAAAAAGCGCATGAAAACCTCGTTGCCGAGCAACCTGCCGCGTGACGTGAGCCTGAGACGGCCGTCTTGTTCTTCCAGAAGCTCCTGAGAAGAGCACTCGGCAATCTCCGCGGCAAAACGACTGTGTAAGTCTATACCAAAATGCGCCTTGATGTCATCCGCCGAGATACCCTCGTTAAGGCGCAGGCCGAGGATGATGGCCTCGGAGAGGGCGGCGGTTGCGCTGATGGTCTCCGCGGTCTGAGGCGGTAATCTCCCCTCGGACAGGCAGGATAGGTATTCGTCGAGGTCGGAAGTGTTGGCGATGCGCTCGGCGTTTAAGAAGGAGTGCGCGGCTACTCCCAAACCCAGGTATGGCGTTCGTTTCCAGTACGCCAGGTTGTGGCGGCTTTCAAAACCGGGTTTAGCCCAGTTCGATATCTCGTATTGTTTATAGCCCGCGGCCTCCAGCATCTCCTCCGCCATCTCGTACTCGGAGGCGGCGGCATCGGGGTCGGGGGCGGACATCTCACCAAGTTTGACGCTGTCGTGCATCGGCGTGCCTTCCTCTATCGTCAGGCCGTAGAGGGATAAATGCTGTGCTCCGAGTGTGACAACCTCAGCCAGCACATTGCGCCAGTTTTCCATGCTGCGTCCCGGTATGCCGTAGATGAAGTCCAGGCTGAGGTTGGTGAAACCGGCCTCTTTTGCCTGGCGTATAGAATCGCGCGCCTGGGTGGAGGTGTGGATGCGGCCCAACAGGCCGAGCTCAGCGTCTTCGAGGCTCTGCACTCCCAGGCTGAGGCGGTTGACACCGAGTGAGCGGGTTGCCTTGAGGTACTCCTGCGAGACGGTGCCGGGGTTGGCTTCGAGCGTAATCTCGGCCTTGTCCGCGATTTTGTAATGCTCTTTGATAGTTTTGAGTATCTGGCTGAGAGCATCTACAGGTAACAGACTGGGGGTACCGCCGCCGAAATAGATGGTTTTGATTTCGGCGTCCTCGACGGGTCTAAGCCTTAGTTCTTGCGCGAGAGCACGAGCGTATGCTGGAATGTCAGCCTCGCGCCCGGCGTATGAGATGAAGGAGCAGTAGGCGCAGCGGTGGCGGCAGAAAGGCACGTGGATGTAAATAGAGAGTTCGATCATGGGTGACATTACATAATATTATAGCATGCCGCAGGATGCCAGTCGAGTAAAAAGAAACGGGGCGTTAAGAGGGGTGCAGACCCCTCTTGAAAAATTAATTCCCCTTCCCATTGGGAAGGGGATAAAGGGGATGGGGTTATTTGAGGCTACAAGATGACGATCAGAAGCCCGATGAGCGACAGCACGGCGATGGGTGGCAGCGCCGGTACGGGTTTGCCTTTGAGAATGAACGATTGAATGAGGTAAGCCGCCACGAGCCCCACAAAGCCGAAAGCAGCTATTATGAGCGAACTGCCCAGCCCGCGGGCGAAATAGACCGAAGCCGTCAACAGGAGAGGGAAAGCGATGTCGCCTCCGCCAAGCACCGAATAAGCGCGGTCATCCACAGGTGTTTCGGCTACCTTGGTCAGATCCGTGTGCACAACGGGCGAACGCAACTCGTCAGCATGACTCGGCAGAATGAAAGCGGGGAGGGCGACCGTTTGAGACATTTTGTTAGCCATCCATAACATGTAGCCGAAACGCACGGCAAAAAAATCGTAAACAGCCAAGGCCCCGAGTAGTATCATAGCCGTCCAGGGGGAAATCAGCCGACCGAAAACGGCAGCCACGCTGGCAACGGCGATAATCATGACCAGATTGTGCAGCCACACCCGTGTGAAGAAAAGCCAGGCCACGCCGGCAGCCACCCCGATTACCACAGCCGCCCACAAGGGCAGCCAGAAAACGCACAGGATGAATACCCCCCAGGTGAAAAGCAGGGCGAAGAGCACCCGGAAAAGGTATTTAAGTGCCGAGAGGGGGATGAAGAAAAGCACCAATCCGACCACGACGATGAGCGCAACGAAATAGATCAGTATGGGGCCGAGCGACGACGAGGCGGGAACTTCGGGTGATACGACGCCTGCCGGGGAAGTGGTGGCCGGCTGCGACCAGATTACGACGGGCTGTGTGGGCTGGGGTGGCACATAAATATCATTGGTCTTTAGAAAAGGTTCCATGCGTGTGGCGACAGCGAACATGAAACACTGGGCGATGATGAAGATAAGGATGCTCCAGTAGACGGGTTTGAAGCGAGTTTTTTTCTCGGGCATGATTATACATTGTAGCCGAATGACCCCGGCTTGTCCAAAAAAGGATTTATGGTCAATCAGCATACTTGGCTTACTCAATCAACGGCTTCTTGCGATGAGAGTCAGAATAATATAGTTGGATATTTATTATTTCAGCATTGCATATTTACTGCCGCAGCCCTAAAATGAAAAGTTAATTTTCAGATGAACGCATTGAAGAAGGGCACTTTCAAAAAATTATATTTGAGCAAGCGGCTATCTGAGGTGCTCTGAGCGGGGCATCTCAGCTTTTTAAAAACAATGAATACAATTTTAATTAGCGCCCAGGCATCCATCGGCAGTTTCGTGCGCCGTTTCAAGCCTGGCATATGGTATTTGACCATTATCGGGTTTATCAATTCGGCTGGCTTTTCGTTGAGTCTGCCCTATATTGCTTTGTATCTTAATCAGAACCGCAGCATTTCCATGATTGCGGTAGGCCTTATCATTCTGCTGACCGGGTTAATCTCGGCGGCGGTGCAATTGGCTTCCGGTGCGCTTTGCGACCGCTTGGGACGGCGTCCGCTGTTGATCGCCAGCCTGGTGTCGGGTACAGTTTTATTCGGATGGATGGCGCTACTCATAGAAGTTACAGCGCCAGTGTGGGCCATAATAGTAGTGTATACCGGTTTACGCGGCGCTATAGTGATGGCCAATCCCGCCATCCAGTCGATGGTAGTGGACCACTGCCCCAGGGAGCGCCTGACGGAGGCCTACGGGCTAGTGCGCATCGGAGGTAACCTTGGATGGGCTCTGGGCCCGGCGCTGGGTGGCTTTTTACTGGCGTCGCTGCATTACTCCTGGCTTTTCGGAGTGGCCACTTTGATGCGTGGGATCGCATTGATTTTCGCTCTTATTCACCGTTGAGCGCGCCGGTTTTTCGGATGCTATGTATGGCAGCCTGCTGACGCTGAATGGCCTGATGGTGGTGGCTTTGCAGTACCCCGTGACGCGGACATTGCAACGTGTCACCAAAAGAATAGCTTTGATATTGGGTAGCGGTCTGTATGCCCTCGGCTATTTCAGTATGAGTCTGGTGGGCCCCTATCTCGTGGCGCTGGCGGCTATGGCTGTGGTGACACTGGGTGAAATGACCATCGCACCAACAACGCTAGGGGTGGTGGGGGAAATGTCGCCGGCCACTTGGCGCGGGCGTTATATGGGTTTTTATGGTCTCAGTGAGACTATCGGCGTATCAGCGGGCCCGCTATTGGGAGGGATACTGCTGGACGATTTCCCTACAGGCCGCGTGTCTATCTGGGGCGTGATAGCAGGAGTGGCTCTGCTGGCAGCCTTGGGTTTTACCCTGTGGAATCCGTATAAACGCCATAAAAAACGGGTAGGTTAAACATCATCTTGATTGGCATTTTGTTATAGCAATGTATTTGAGTATAATCTCACAAAGATGAAGATTCCTTACGATGCG
>JBEKPN010000114.1:0-5250 GCA_049520695.1 Dehalococcoidales bacterium
CTGGTTTCCATGAAGCATGTCGGACTGAATGTGGCCGCCGACCCTTTCATGGCAGCAGCTACGACGGGTGTGCGGGGGGGATTGGTGGTTATTACCGCCGATGATCCCGGTATGCACAGCTCGCAGAACGAACAGGACAATCGATACTTTGCTAAATTCGCCAAGGTGCCGCTGTTGGAACCATCCGATAGCCAGGAAGCCTACGATATTATGGCGCTGGCTTTTGATATCAGCGAACGCTTCGATACGCCGGTTCTGGTGCGCACCACGACGCGCATCTCTCATGCCAAGACAGTGGTGGACATAACGGGTGAGAGGCAGGAGCAATCAGTTCCTGCCTGTTTTAAAAGAGACCCGGCTAAATTTGTCATGTTGCCGGTGAACGCCAAGCAGAGGCATCCGCTGGTTGAAGAAAGATTGCATATACTATCTGACTTTGCTGAGTCCCTCGCTCTTAATAAGACCATCACGGGCCGGCGGGAACTTGGCATAATCACTAGTGGCATCGCTTTCGAATACGCTTTCGAGGTTGCGCCTGAAGCATCGTTTCTCAAGCTGGGGATGACCTATCCACTGCCCGAGAAAATCATCCGCAAATTCGCCGCCGGGGTAAAAGAGCTCGTCGTTATCGAGGAGCTTGAACCATTCATTGAGGAGCAAATCCGGGCGATGGGAATCATCGTCGAAGGTAAAGCCTTTATCCCGAGGGTTGGCGAACTGAATCAGGATATTGTCAGACAAGCCGCCGTCAAAGCAGGCTGGACAAGACTGCCGGAAGAATGCGCCAAGGACGACCTTCTTAATGATGAGTTGAAAACCCTTCCCAAACGTCCACCGCTGCTCTGTCCGGGCTGTCCGCATACAGGCATATTCTCTGTGTTGAGCAGCCTCGGCATACGCAGGAACAAGCGCGCCAACGGCGAAGCGGGGCTGGTCATCACCGGCGACATTGGCTGCTACACGCTGGCGGCTTACCCGCCGCTTGAGGCCGTAGACACCTGCGCCTGTATGGGAGCGGGCATCGGACAGGCGATAGGTATGATGAAGGCCGGACTTAACGACAAAGTGGTGGCTGTAATCGGTGACTCTACCTTTCTGCACTCCGGCATTACAGGGCTGATCGATGCTGTTTACAACAAGTCGGTTATGACTCTCATCATCTTGGATAACCGCACCACCGCCATGACCGGGCACCAGCAGCACCCGGGTACTGGTTTTACTGCCCAGGGCGAGCCGGTAACCTCCGTCAACATTACGGATCTAGTAAGGAGTTGCGGGGTGGCCAAAGTTCAGGAATTAGCAGCCTTTGACCTTAAAGGTCTGCGTTCCGCCGTCAAAAGCGCGCTCGACAGTCCTGAACTTACCGTGCTGGTGGTGCGCGGTTCCTGCGCAGCTATAACGCCCAGGCAGGGCGAGGCGCTAGCCATCGATGCCACAAAATGCAACCAGTGTGATATCTGCCTTACTCTGGGTTGCACCGCCATTCGCAAAGAAAACGGCCGACTATTAATCGATATCCAGCAATGTATGGGTGCTGGTTGTACCCTATGCCAGCAGCTTTGCCCTCAAAAAGCCATCGGCATGGCTACGGCGAGGGAGACGGTACATGATTAAACTCAACATCCTTATAGCGGGGGTTGGGGGTCAGGGAGTGGTGCTGGCCAGTGACATAATGGGAGAGACAGCTCTGGAGGCAGGGTTGCAGGTCAAGAAAACGGACACACTTGGCATGGCCCAGCGCGGCGGCAGTGTCATAACTCATCTTAGAATAGGAGAAAAAGTGGCCTCCCCCTTAGTAAGCGAAGGCGAAACTGACCTTCTTTTGGCTTTTGAAAAACTGGAGGCTGCGCGCTGGAGTGGATACCTGAGAAATGGAGCTACCGCTATTGTGAACGACATGTCCATTTTCCCACTCTCCGTCAGCCTCGGCAGCGAGTCTTATCCCGAAGATGATGAGATAATACAAATATTAGGACAACGAGCTGCTGAAGTAATGCTCATCGAGGGTTCACGGCGTGCTGCCGAGATTGGGAATCCCAAGGTAATGAATATTGTCATGCTCGGGGCGCTTTCGATGCTGATACCATTTAAACCTGATCTGTGGGAGAGGGTGATAGCACGCCGACTACCTCCTAAGATACTGGATATAAATCTGTCAGCTTTCGAGTCAGGAAGACGCGAAATGCTGAGGATTTTGGACGGAACGCCGGGTGAAGGCGGCTGTGCCAGCGAAACGCAAGATGGCGGTTGCGGCTGCCACCATTAGAGGGAAATATGCCTGAAAAAGCCATGAATCGGGTTTTCGAGGCCATCGTAAATAAAGAGAGGGAACCAGTCTCTGCCTTTTTCGATTTGCGAGTTCTCGAGTTGAAAGCGGGTTACGCTAGGTTGAGTATGCGCATTAAACCCGAATATTTGAATTTCCACGGTGTCGTTTTCGGTGGCATCGTCATGTCGCTGGCGGACCAGGCCTTCGGCTACGCCGTGAACACGCTGTCATATCCCAGCGTGGCGTCCCAATTCAATGTCTATTTTCTGAGTAGCGCTTGCGTTGGAGATGTGCTCACAGCCGAAGGCACGGTTGTCAGGAGCGGGAGGCGCATCAGCGTGGCTGAGGTGAGTGTTACCAATCAGGACGGTAAGCTCATCGCGCGCGCCAGCGGTTCTACCATCGCGGTCGAAACAATTTGAGGTCAGAGTACAGATGGGGTGCAGGGTTACGTGCGACCGGCATTCGAAACAATAACTCGATTCTGGTTGACAGTCTCTTTTTAGCCATGTTACAATGCCACCATCTTATTGGATGCCAGGTGAAGAGTCTATGTTATCAGTTCGGCGCATTTATAAGTTCACATTTACCCGGCGCATACAGGTGCGCTCGGCGGGGGGTGTGCTTTAAAGGCAAAAATGGATCATTAAATAAGCTGGTCGTTCAGAATACCTCCCGAAAAGGAGGTATTTGATTATTTGGAGACTTACGCTCGTGTATGACAGAAGCAAGGACTTTACCCCAACTGGTAAAAGAAAATAGCGCGAAATGGCCGCAGATACCCGCCATGTGCATGAAAAAACTGGGCATCTGGCAGCGCTACGCTTGGGATGAGTACTATCATAAAATGAAGTACTTTTCACTTGGCATAGTCAGTATGGGACTGGCACAGGGAGACGTGGTCGCCATAATCGGAGATAACGAACCCGAATGGTTCTGGGGAGAGTTCGGTGTGCAAGCCGCCGGGGGCATTGCTACCGGTATCTTCGTGGACTCCGTTCCTTCAGAGGTAGAACATATCGCCAGCCACTCCGGGGCGCGCTTCGCCCTGGTGAACGACCAGGAGCAGGCCGATAAATTTTTGGAGTTGCGCGCCAAACTGCCGGGCATCGAGCGTATCATTTACTGGGACACCAAGGGGCTCAAGAACTACGATGAGCCGGTGCTAATCTCGTTTAGCGACGTGCTGAAATTGGGCATTGAATATGACCAAAATCATCCCGGTCTATTTGAAGATAACCTTTCAAAGCTCAGGCCTGACGACATCGCCTTTATCTACTATACCTCAGGTACAACCGGACTGCCCAAAGGGGCGCGTTTGAGCCACCGCGCGCTCATCACGACGGCCGGAGCATTTCTCGACCGATTCCCGCTGACCGAGAAAGATGATCTTGTCTCCAACTTTCCCGCGGCCTGGGTGGGAGACAGTTTCTTCGCCACCGTACCCCATCTGCTATCAGGCGCGCGCCTTAATTTCCCCGAAGAACCGGAGACCATCGCAGAAGACACGCGCGAAGTCGGCCCCAATTTCGTCATATATGGACCGCGCCAGTGGGAGAGCCTGGTGAGCGACATCCAGATAAAAATGATCGACGCGCATTTTTTGAAGCGTTTTGCCTATCATGTTTTCATGCCAGTAGGTTACAGAATGGCAGACAAGAAATTGGCCTGCCAGAAACCCAACCTCGCCTGGCGTTTGCTGTATCGTCTGGCCGATACGCTGCTTTTCCATCCGCTCAAAGACCAGCTTGGGTTGAGCCGCGTCCGCTTTGCCGTGACCGGCAGTTCTGTTCTAAGCCTGGATACGTTCCGCCTCATCCATGCCATCGGTATCGAATTGCGTCAGAATTATGCCAGCACCGAGGCCGGGTACATTTCCTCACACGGATGTGGGGAGCGAAACGCTATGCGGCGGTTGGTGCCGCACCGGTGATGCCGTGAACATTGATGAGCAAGGGCATATTATCTTCCTTGACCGCCTGGAGCACATGGGGGAACTCTCCTCGGGAATCAAGTACGCCCCGCAGTATATTGAAAGCCGCCTGCGTTTCAGCCCCTACATCAAGGACGCCATGGTGGTGGGGGGACGCGAGCGTGACTATGTTTCGGCCATCATCAATATGGATTTCGCCCAGGTGGGTAAATGGGCTGAGCGCCACCACATCGCTTACACTACGTTCGTAGACCTTTCGCAGAAAAAAGAGGTAGCGGAGCTTATTCAGAAGGATTTGATGCGCGTTAACCGCTTCCTGCCAGCACCCTCGCGAGCCCGCCGTTTCGTTTTGCTGCACAAGGAATTCGACCCCGACGAGGCCGAACTGACGCGCACGCGCAAACTGAGACGCGACTTCATGGAAAAGCGCTATAAGGAACTCATAGAAAGTATGTATACAGCCAGCGCTGAGGTAAAGGTGGAGGCCCCGGTGACTTATCGGGATGGGCGGCGTGGCGTGGTGACCACCAGCATCAAGGTAAGAGAGGTGCCTGGATAGGAAAATGACCGAGCTTTTGCAGTTCACTGTTACGGGCATTGCGGTGGGGCTGGTTTACTCACTTATCGCGCTGGGATTTGTGATGGTATGGAAGTCCAGCGGTGTTGCCAATCTGGCCATGGGGCAAATGCTGCTGCTATTTGCGTGGTTTGCTTACAGCATGCTGGCGCAAAAAGGGATTCCCTTCTGGCTGGCGTTCATCCTGGTACTCGTTTTTTCGCTGGTAGTGGGATGGATCATTGAGAGGGTGATCCTGCGTCCGCTTATTGCGCAACCTATACTCTCGCTAATCACGGTAACGCTGGGAGTGGCCTTCGTCATACAGGGGCTGGTAAGTATTATATGGCCGAAAGGAATAGCAGCTTTGCCCCGGCTCTTCCCCCAGAATCCGATACATATCGGAAGCGCTGTCGTTTCCCAGGAATACCTGTGGGCGGGGAGGAAACTGCCTGGCTTTTCTCGGCGTACCTCGGCTGCCTCGGTGTCCTC
>JBEKPN010000115.1:0-4059 GCA_049520695.1 Dehalococcoidales bacterium
GGCTCGAATTCCTAAGTGCTTCGCCCTTCTTTGCTGGTTTCTCACCTGCCAAACTGGAGGGGGTGAGTCAGCGCGTTTTCGAAAAGAAACTTGTACGTGGTGAAATGGCGCTGAACGAAGGAGCTTACGCCTCTGCGCTTTTTTTCGTGGCCGAGGGGGTAGTCAAGCTGTTTAAGACCTCCGCGGAAGGCAAAGAACAGATATTGAGCCTGATGCGGCCGGGAGAGTCTTTTAACGACGTTCCCATGTTTGACCGCGGCCCGTCCCCTGTAAATGCTCAGGCGCTGGGAGCGGTCACCCTCTACGGCATCCAGCGCAACGACCTCGAAATAATGCTCAGGCAGTACCCAGAGTTTTCTCAGAACGTGATACAGGTCCTGGCACGACGCATCCGCTACCTTATTTCGCTGGTCGAGGACCTTTCCTTCCGCAGCGTGGTAAGCCGCGTCGCCAAGATACTTGTGGAGAATTTGGAAGACACATCCGCGCCTAGTACGCGACTGACACAACGCGACATGGCGGCCATGGCAGGCACCGCCAGAGAAGTGGTAAGCCGTTCTCTCAAATATCTGGAGGACGAGAAGCTTATAGAGATGCGCCGACACCAGATAGCCATACGCAATAAAAAAGGCCTAGAGCAACTGGTAGAGCCCAGTTTTTGAGACTAAGGTTACAGAATTATCTCATATACAGATGTACGATATTGTCTGGGGCGAATAGATATTGAATCCACAGATTGATACTGAGAAATGCAACGGCTGCGGGCTCTGTGTCGGAGTCTGCCAGCATGACGGACTGGAACTGGTTAACCGGGTGGTTGTGTTTATCGGCGGAGATGCATGTACATGGTGCGGCTTATGCGAGGCGGTATGTGCTGAAGGTGCCATAATTTGCCCCTTTGATATCGTCCTTGACGAATCCTGAACTTTCCGCTAAAATCTCCCTTTTATGTGATCCCGAGACTAACTATTTGCCATTTGTATCGTTGTATTTTGTATCTTACAAAAATGAAATTATGAGCCCGGGCGTACGAGATGATGCCGGGCTTGAAAATGGAGTTATCTAACATGCCTAAATGGAAAGCTAAAAGTTGTCCTCGCTGCGGCGGCGATATCTTCCTGGATATCGATGAGCATAGCTGGATTGATCATTGTTTACAGTGCGGCTACGTGCGCACCCGCTCAGGCGAACCGTGCCCCCTCTGTCACGATGAGATGGTTTACGAAGCGGATGGTTACAAGTGCATCCAGTGCGGCCACACCAGCAAAGCCCCCGTGCGCAAAGAAGTCTGGTAGATTAGTCTTAGCTATCCAATTCCGCAGACAGCCTGCGAGCTATCTCTTTCTGGCTCATACCTGAAACAGACACAAGCTTATTGCGGCTCGACTGCCCTTTAATGACGTTTAGGCTGCTTCTGCGGATATCCAGTTTCTTGCTCAAAAATGCGACCAGTTCCTCGTTGGCCCTGCCTTCAACAGGCGGGGCCGCTATTTTGATGTTCCAGACACCCTCTTTGAGTGCGGTGATGGCATTACGTTTGGCCCCGGGCGTAACCCTCACAGCCAGTATTGCTTTATCTCTCCGTATGTCCATATTATGTGTCAGGGTTTCCTTTTAGCTTTATTTAACTCGTTGAGTTATAATTTTATCATCCGTTCTCTTCATCTGAGTTTACCATAGCAAGGCATCCGATGGTGAGGGCAGAGATATGCTGAAACTGGAACAGGAAATAATTGAACTTTTACGCAAAAAGGGCCTGACGCTGGGTGTAACTGAATCTGCTACCGGCGGCCTCATCTCGCACATTATCACCAATGTGCCCGGCAGTTCCGAGATTTACAAGGGTTCTGTCACCGCGTATGCCAACCAGACCAAGACAAACGTGCTGGGAGTCAAAACAGAAACCCTTCAACAGTACGGAGCGGTAAGCTCCCAGGTAGCCGAGGAAATGGCGCTGGGTGGATGTCGCGTACTGGCCGCGGATATCTGTATTTCGGATACTGGCATCGCCGGACCAGGCGGAGCCACGCCGGATAAGCCCGTCGGGCTTTTTTACCTAGGACTGGCCCACAGATTGACAGCCTACAGCCAGAAGCATCTTTTTCCTGGTGATAGAGAGGAAAACAAGGAATATGCTGCGCGTACCGCCCTCGGCTGGCTTAAAATATATCTTCTTAACCTCAGCTAACACTATGGCTGAGGATACACTCGGTTCATCCCAGGTTAAACACGTCGTCACCTGTTTCCTGCTGCAAAACTCCCGCATACTCTTATTAAAACGTAGCCAGCAAGTCGGTACGTTCAAAGGTAGATGGGCCGCTGTTTCAGGTTATATCGAATCGGATGCCGACTGTCAGAGTCTGGTGGAGATAGAGGAAGAAACAGGCTTTCCACCCGCCGATGTGGCGCTGCTTAAAAAGGGACTGCCGATTGAGGTGGACGATCCTCAGAACGGAGTGCGCTGGATAATCCATCCGTATCTCTACAAAGTCATAACGCATAAGCCTGTGCGCATAGACTGGGAACACATCGAGTTTCGTTGGATCGCACCGCAACGATTGGGGTTTTTTGAAACCGTCCCGGGGCTTGTCGAAGCTCTATCCGGCGTTTTGCCTGTCTGAACCCCCGCTCCGTATGTGATTGCGTTCATCTTTCCCCGATGTTATACTTGGCTACTTTATCTGCCTAGAAAGCTAATACTCGATGAAGCGTATTGATGGTCGTTCCCATGACGAATTGCGTCCTGTACGCATAACAACCGGATTTCAAAGCTTTGCCGAAGGTTCGGTTCTTATCGAACTGGGCAAGACACGCGTTGCCTGTTCGGTCAGTGTGGAAGAAAAAGTCCCCCACTTTTTAAAAGGCGGTGGAACGGGCTGGATCACCGCCGAATACGCCATGCTGCCCCGCGCCACTCTCACCCGCAGCCCGCGTGACTCGACGCAGGGTAAAATCTCCGGGCGCAGCCACGAGATACAGCGCCTCATCGGGCGCTCGCTACGCGCCGTTACGGACCTGAGCGAGCTGGGCGAACGCAGCCTCCTCATAGACTGCGATGTTTTGCAAGCCGACGGCGGCACTCGCACAGCCTCTATAACCGGGGCATACGTTGCGCTGTACCAGGCGCTTCAGACGCTGGCCAACATGGGCGTAATATCTTCTGTCCCGCTTAAGGGCGCGGTGGCCGCCACCAGCGTGGGCATCGTGCGCGGAAATATGCTGCTCGACCTGTGCTACGACGAAGACTGCATCGCCGAGGCCGATTTCAATGTAGCCATGACGGCCAGCGGCGAACTAGTGGAGGTTCAGGGTACGGCTGAGACCAAGCCTTTTTCACGCGAGAGCCTGGACGGCATGCTGGAGCTGGCACAAAAGGGCATCAAAGAACTTTTTTCAGCACAGCAGTTGGCTATCGACAGAATCAAGGGCAAATAGCTAAGCTAAGGCCTTACCTGGCCGTCCCCGAAGATAATCCACTTGTAAGAGGTTATCTCTTGCAGCCCCATCGGGCCGCGTGCGTGCATTTTCTGTGTGCTTATCCCCAGCTCTGCCCCGAGCCCGAACTGGCTGCCATCAGTAAAGCGTGTGCTGGCGTTGATATAGACCGCCGCCGCATCCACTTCATTGAGAAAACGCATACCTGCGGTATAGTCTTCGGTGATGATGGCCTCTGAATGTCCCGATCCGTAAACGGCGATGTGTTTCAATGCCTCATTCAGGCTATCCACCACTTTTACCGCCGCGATAAGCGCCAGAAACTCTTTGCCCCAGTCGTCAGCTACCGCTGGGGCCAGTTTCAAACCCGCCACTTTCTTAAGGATGGCCAGAGAGCGTTCGTCGCAGTGAAGTTCAACTCCGGCTTTATTTAGCTCACCAGCTACTTTTGGTAGATATTCGCTGGCGATGTCCTGGTGCACCAGTATGGAATCCAGCGCATTGCAGACCGTCGGCCGCTGCACCTTGGCGTTGTAGACAATGGCAACAGCTTTGTTCATGTCGGCGCTTTTATCCACATAGGTATGGCACACCCCGATACCCCCCGCCACCACCGGCATAGCA
>JBEKPN010000116.1:0-4045 GCA_049520695.1 Dehalococcoidales bacterium
TCGAGAAGGGCAATGTCTGTAAGCATATCCATGCAGTCGAGTTCGTGGTCAAACGGGAAAGCAAGCCGGACGGTAGCACGACAGTCACGAAATCCGTGACAATGACTTGCACTCAGGAATGGCCTGCCTACGATGCAGCGCAGATGCACGAACAGGAGAAGTTCGTCACACTGCTTAGAGACCTTTGCGCTGGTATTGAACAACCAAAGCAGATGTTCGGGCGGCCACGCCTTCCCCTGTCTGATACCGTTTTCGCTGTCGCTTATAAAGTCTATTCCACTATGTCGGGCAGGCGTTTTATGACTGACCTCAGAGAAGCGCAGACAAAGGAATTAGTTACAAAATCCCCCTCTTTTGCCAGTGGCGCACGCTACCTTGAAAACCCCGAATTGACCCCACTTCTCAAAACGCTCATTGAGCAAAGTGCCAGTCCATTGAAGGCACTTGAAACCGATTTTGCCGTTGATTCTTCCGGCTTTGCATCCACCACTTATAACAGATGGTTCGACCATAAATGGGGCAAGGAACGAAGCGAAGCAAGATGGGTAAAAGCTCATTTGATGTGTGGAGTGAACACGCACGTTGTCACCAGTGTTGAAGTAACTCCAACTGAAACGGCTGACGCTCCCCAACTTCCCCAACTGGTCAATACAACTGCTAAGACATTCAATATCGGCGAAGTATCGGCTGATAAGGCTTACTCTAGCCGTAATAATCTCCATGCCATTCAAGCTGTAAATGGAACGCCGTATATCCCCTTCAAAAGCTATTCTAAAGGCAGTCAAGGCACTAAGCCGTTTGATGGTCTGTGGGCTAAGATGTGGCATTACTACAATTTCAATCGGGATGCCTTCCTTGAGCATTACCATAAGCGGTCTAATATTGAGACCACTTTCAGCATGATTAAAGGCAAGTTCGGCGGTTCGGTTCGCTCCAAGTCTCCCGTCGCTCAGGTCAATGAGGTTCTCTGCAAGATTTTGTGCCATAATATATGCGTCCTGATTCAGTCTATCTATGAATTAGGGCTTGAGCCGACATTCTGGACTTTTGATACAAAAGAGGCAGTTGTTCCAAAAGCCCTCGTAAATATGGGGTTTTGATACAAAGCCCGTCGAGGGAGAGAAGAATTTGTAACGATGTCATTCCCGCGAAAGTGGGAATCCAGAGTTCCTCTCACCAGCGTGGGAGAGGGTAGGTGAAGGGGTACTCATTCCCCAACCAGTCTCTCCCCTTCGTAAGAGGAGATTAAGAGGGATTTAGTACTTGGGGTCAAAAAAATCCCCCTTCATCCCCCTTTTCCAAAGGGGGAGAATAATTATAGAATTGGGAGCGGAACATGAAACCATCTAAAATCACCATCATCGGCGCGGGTAACGTAGGCGCCAGCCTGGGCCAGCGCCTCATCGAAAAAGACTTTGCCGACATCGTGCTGCTGGATATCATCGAGGGCCTGCCGCAGGGCAAGGCGCTGGACATTCTGGAATCCGGCCCGGTCATCGGTTTCACGCACCGCATCAGCGGCAGCAACAATTATGCCGATACCGCTGGTTCTGACGTGGTGGTCATCACCTCCGGCGCTACCCGCAAGCCGGGCATGACACGCGAGGGCCTGCTCAAGATAAACACCGCCATCGTCTCCAGCGTAGTCAAAGAGGTCGTCAAGCACTCACCCGACTGCGTCATTATCGTGGTGGCCAACCCCGTTGACGCCATGACCTGGGTGGCCTATAAGGCCAGCGGCTTCCCGAGGAGCAGAGTGCTAGGTCTTTCCGGCGTGCTGGACGAGGCCAGGCTGGCAGCTTTCATCGCTTCGGAGCTTAATGTTCCCGTCACTGAGGTTTCCTGCTACGTGCTGGGTGAGCATGGCGCCAGTATGGTGGTCTTCCCGCGCCTGGCCAAGGTAAAAGGCAAGTCCATCACCGAACTGCTCTCTAAAGAGGCCGTGGAGCGGCTGGTGCAGCGTGCCGTCAACGGCGGGGCCGAGATCGTCGGCTTGCTCAAGACCGCCAGCGCCTTTTATGCCCCCTCCGCCGCCATCGCCCGCATGGTGAGCGCCATCATGCAGGATAAAAAAGAGATTATGCCGTGCGCCTCCGTGCTGGATGGCGAATACGGCCTCAAAGACACCGTTATCGGCGTGCCGGTGAAACTGGGCAAAGGCGGTATCAAAGAGGTGGTTGACCTCAAGCTCAGCACCGAGGAAACCAGGATTCTGGCGCAATCAGCCGACGCCGTTAAGAAGCAAATCGAGAGTATTTCTTCTCTTTAGGAGGGTGGTTTGGCAGGCGGCGGTTCGCTAAAGGACTATAACCACGCCGAGAGGCGTTTATGGCAGGATGCCCCGGCCATTCTCGCGCAAATCGGCCTCAAGCCCGGCGACACGCTGGCCGATATAGGTAGCGGCGACGGCTACTTCTCCATCCCGGCGGCAAAGATGGTCGGCCAGTCCGGTAAAATCTATGCCCTCGATGTGAGCGCAGAAGCCATCTCCGAACTTAAAGCCACTGCCTCCGCGGCAGGTCTAAACAATATCCAGGCCGCCGTCGGCGAGGCTGAAAACACACTTCTCTGCCGGGGTTGTGCCGATGTCGTGCTGATAGCCAACGTCCTGCACGATTTCAACGACCCCGTGGCCGCCCTTAAAAACGCCCGTCTTATGCTCAAGCCCGGCGGCAGGCTGGCCGACCTCGACTGGAAAAAAGAGAAAGAGCAGCTCCACGGCCCGCCCTTCGCCATACGCTTCGACCAGGAAAAAGCCACCGCCCGGCTGACTGAGGCCGGGTTCAAGGTTTTGTCGAGTACCCTCGTAGGCCCGTTCCACTATTTGCTTATAGCCAGGCCTGTCTGACCCTCGCAGTGAGAGAATAGAAGATGGGTGCCCAGATTTATGGAACCGATATAAATGGTACAATTGAGGTGACTACCAAGGGCAACATTTACACTATTTCACCTGAGCGTGATCAGGCTAGAGGAGGCTAGAAGTGAAACTGGCATTCTTGGCCCTAGTAGTCATTATAAGTACACTACTTTGTGCGTGTGATCCAAGCCTAACTCAGACGAGCCAGAAGACCATTCTTCCTTCATCTAGTTCCCCGGTTGCATCGACAATATCTACGAGGTCGTCTACATCAACAAACACACCGCTTACAACAACTATTGCATCGCCGAGCACGAGCTCCGGCACCCCGTCTTCAACAACACCTCTTGCAACAACCACAAGTAAACCCCCGACGACAACGGTACTTCCGACCACAACAATTACGACTCCGACCACATCTGCAATGCCAACATCAACTGCGCCTCCACCGGCTACTACTACGGCTAAACCACCAACCTCGACATCGCCTATTACTTCCACGGATCCACTGCCCACCACCGGAACTCAATTGACGCTCCAAATTGTATCGGTCACATCACCGGTGGTTCATGGTGCTAATGCTACGCTCAATGCCAGGACTGAACCCGGAGCCAATTGCACAATTACGGTGTACTATAAATCTGGCAAAAGCACTGTGCAAGGCCTTGGTCCAAAAACAGCCGATGCTGATGGCAACGTGTCTTGGACATGGAAAGTGGGAACCAACACTACGCCAGGCGAGTGGAAGATTGTTGTCACAGCTAGTTCTAGTGGTCAGGATGTCTCTCAGACAACCTACTTTACCGTCACTTGAAGAAAGAGTTACCAGTCTGAAAATAAGATTATGGCTTTGTGCGAGTTTCACCTCGATGTCGCAGCCACCGATTTATAGTACCGACACGCTTTCGCCGCAGGGTCCGAGGTTTCTTAATCATCTACTCTAGAGTACCTGACTTTTAATCAGGTGGTGTCTGGGTTCGATCCCCAGGCGGCTCATACGCTTGATAAGCCCTCTCCCCAAACGGGGATTTTCAACGAATCAGGGTGTCAAACCACTAGGTCAACCGACACCCTGATTTTCTCCCTTAAGATGAGAGATTTCAACTCCGATACTAGTTCGCATCCCCTGTGATGGCCCCGCTGGTCGGCGCCGAGGTAATCACATTGCCAGCCACATCTGTGCCTGTG
>JBEKPN010000117.1:0-4036 GCA_049520695.1 Dehalococcoidales bacterium
AAATGCCGTCACCCGCCGGCGGCCATAATCCGAAATACCCCTCCACTACCACCGCCAGCAGTCCCATCGTAATGCCAGTGATGAGGGCCATATTGCCGCTTAATTTAAAGCTTAGTTTCCATCTGGGTGGCTTTACTTTTGGCGTTATGTCAGCTTGTTCCATTTCACCAAACCCCTCCTTTACTACTCTCATGGTTTACAGGTCAATCGATTAATGCAGTGCCTATTTGTGACCGACCACTTTCTTCACTGCTTCGGAGATGAATGGAATGAACTGAGCAATCGTCGTCGCGGGAGTTGGATGCGCCAGCTCGCCAGCGGTCCGGTTGATTTTACAGGCGGCGATGCAGGATTCGACCACATCCATGCCGCTGGAAATGAGGGCCGACACTTCTCCTGTTATTGTGTCTCCGGTGCCTCCGATAGGCTCCAGAGCAGGAATGTTTGGTTCTTTGATGACCGCTGCAACCTTGCCCTCTACGATTACGTGATCAATAGGCGCTTTGACGATCATGTAGCGCGGGGCATCACCATGGGCGAAAGCCTCCTGGCTCAACCTGGGGACCTCGGTCTGATCGACATCGAATATGAAGTGCTGAACGTACGCCGGATGGGCCGCGTCGGGATCGGCCAGGAAGCTCAGTTCGCCTGGGTCAGGCGTAAACAGGTCGAACTTTTGTGCCAGCTTGACAGCCTTGGCATTTAGCAAGGCACCGGCGTCGGCGATAAGAAACGGCCTTTTCTCCATCTTGTGAGCGGTATTGACGAAATTTATAAAAGGGTCACGCGTGGGCAAAATATAGTGCAGCGTGACCACGCTGGGAGCCAGTCTGGCTATTTCCTCGGTGAGGAATTTGAGAAGCTTCATTGTGCCTTCGCCCATGCCTGTGTCCCCTACTACCGCCGCGTAAGGTTCGGCAATGCCGAGGGCCTGGCAGGTGGCTGATGCCGCCGAAATCATAGCCGCGGTACCAAGCGTCACATACTGGCCTTCGAGGGTGTAATCCCCGATGGTGAGCTTGTCGGGTTGATAATGTACTTGACCATAGGTCAGAGGCAAAGTCTCAATAGGTATGGTACCGACTAGGAGCAACATATCTATTTCCCCTTCTTGGTTGATTCTTTGCTGTAGATTTCCAGCGCCTTGTTGTAAGCGTGTTCCAGTGTATAGGCACACACCGTTTTCCCCAGAGCGCGTGGACGTGGTCCCTTACCAATCACCGTCCCGTAGAGTTTCATCCCCAGGAACGGAATGTCTGGGCAGCCGCCCCCTGAGATATTAACAATGGTGCCGCTGCCCTTTTCATAGGTAATTTTCATATTACCGCAGCGCACCATGACATAGTCGCCGTAATCAACCGTTTTAATGAGCTTGGTCAGGTAGACAGGAATAAGCTTGGCCCCCTTGGGCATAAACAAGATATCGAGTATCATCACGCCTTTTTCGATAAGGACATTCTCGGCGGCATCCACGTCGGTGGCATCCACTTCTACCGCTAGGTCGCAGCCGGTTCGGTACTCTACGGGCGGGGCTACTTCGCGTACTTTAAAGCCAGCTTCTTCAAGGACCGGCTTGGCTCGCATGGCATGATAGATATAGTCAAAAACAATGAGGGCTTTGTCTTTTTCTTCTTCCGGCAATTTGCTTACCTCCCGGCTAGATTCTAGCTGTGGATTAGCCGCAATAAGTTTATTACTTAACACAAAGCGCTGTCAATACTTAAAAACGCCTGAAAACAACTTTAAATTCCTTGAATACCTGTGCTATGCTATGGCTGGCTTGAGGCGTTGACAGTCGGAGGTAAGCCATGCATCCGAATGAGCTTTTATATAGCCCGGATCACATCTGGTGCAAAAAAGAAACTGATGGTAACGTACGCCTTGGAATGACGTATTACTATCAAGAACAGCTTAAAAATATCGTTTACATAGACTTGCCGAAGATTGGTGCGCTCGTAAAAAAGGGCGAACGGTTCGCCTCTTTCGAATCTTCCAAGACCGCGGCGGACCTGGTGAGTCCCATAAGCGGCACTGTTCTGGAGACAAACCCTCTGCTCCAGGATAAACCGGGCACAGTCAATAAAGAACCTTACGGCGCAGGTTGGATGTTGATGGTCAAACCCAGCCATCCAGAAGAGCTGGATGGTCTCCTATCTTCTAAAGAATATGTCGATTTGATACTGAAATAGAGAAAAGGATGCCCGACCTTACGACTGATGTTGCGGTCATCGGCGGCGGTCCTGCCGGCTATAGCGCCGCCCTCCGCGCCTCCAAACAGGGAGCCCGCGTCGCGCTTATTGAACAAAGCGAACTCGGCGGGGCCTGCCTCAACCGGGCCTGCATACCGACTAAAACGCTCCTCCATTCCCTCGCGCTTATGCGCTCTGTCAATAATACCGCCCGGTTCGGCGTCAGTTCCAGCCCGGCAACTATCGATATCGATAAGCTGCGCGAGAGAAAAAATGCCATCATTTCTATGATGACCTCCGGCGTGGAACAGGCCATGATCGGAAGTGGCATCACGCTAGTCCAAGGCAAGGCTCGCCTGCTTTCTCCAGGCGACATAGAGATAATCGGAGACAATGATAATATCCAGACTCTCACAGCGCACAAAATAATCATCGCTACGGGATCCGTACCTTGTCGCCTGAACATGCCAGGAGCGGACGATCCAACCGTCATGTATTCCAGCGATATCTTGGAACTCAGACGTATACCTCAGAGCATTGTCATGATCGGCGGGGGTGTGGTAGGCGTGGAACTGGCTGCTATTTTAAACGACCTGGGCGCCAGGGTTACCATTTTGGAAATTCTGCCCCGTATCCTTTCCGGCGAGGATACGGAAGTCACTCAGATACTGGAGCGAGTCCTGAAGAAGGATGGTATCCAGATATACACTAGCGCTCAAATCGACCGCATAGAGACTCTTCAAGGTTTAAAGCGCGTTCATTTCACGTGCAGCGATGTGGAAAATACGCTCGATGTCGAAACTGTCTGTGTCGCCATCGGACAGAAACCTTTTTTTGAAGGACTGGATTTAGAGGAGTGCGGGGTCAAGACCAGTTCGCGGGGCATTGAAGTCAACGCTCACATGCGCACCAGCGTCCCGGGCGTATTCGCCGCGGGTGATGTAACCGGTAAAGTCATGCTGGCTTATGTCGCTATGGTTGAAGGGCGCATCGCTGCCGAGAACGCCCTGGGGGGCGATGCGGCGATGAACTATTCTGCGATACCCCGTTGCGTTTACACCTCACTCGAGTTAGCGAATGTCGGGTTAACTGAAAGCGAAGCACTTTCAAGAGGTTTAAAGATAAGATGCCTGCGCACCAACATGGCTGCCAATGCCTCGGCCACCATACTGGGTGAACGGCGCGGATTGGTCAAGATAGTGGCCGACGCTGAAAGCGGTAGGGTGCTTGGAGTTCATATTGCTGGAATCGGGGCTTCGAATCTCATCGCCGAGTGTGCGCTGGCGCTTAAACTAAACGCGACTGTCGAAGACTTGAGTAAAACCCTGCATCCCCACCCCTCCCTTTCCGAAGCCGTCTGGCAAGCATCTCTAAACGCAGATATCTAGCCTTGGAGGGATCTACTGAAAAGGAAATCTCCTCACCAAAGATGAGGGGATTTTGCTTTTGCCCTAATCCAAGGCTATATTTTAATGACCTTACCGGCTTCAAGCAGCGAATTGACGATATCGTACATATTGCCGGCGATACCAAACTTCAGCTTGTCGAGAATGCCGTAATAGTTAAGGCACGTTCCACAGGATATTATCTGCACACCGTCTGCTGTCAGCGCCGCCAGGCTGTCCAGCACCTCGGAGCCTTCAGTGGTCAGCTTGACGCCGTTATTTATAAACATGATTTTCTCAGGTTTGGGCTCGGAGTCGTGTAGCGTATTAAGGAAGGCTTTCATGAGTATGCCACCCAGCCGTTCGTCGCCCACACCGAGCTGGTCCGTCGTGATAAACACCACCACCCCTCCCTTTCCGAAGCCGTCTGGCAAGCATCTCTAAACGCAGATATCTAGCCTT
>JBEKPN010000118.1:0-3932 GCA_049520695.1 Dehalococcoidales bacterium
ACTCAGCTTTTCGGCGGTGATCATATCGGCCATGGGACACCCGGCATGCGGGTCGGGCAGCAGCACTGTTTTTTCGGGCGAAAGGATGGAGGCCGTTTCGGCCATAAAATGCACGCCGCAGAAGACGATGACATCCGCTTTCGTCCTGGCCGCCTGTTGCGAAAGCTCCAGCGAGTCTCCCACGAAATCGGCAGCGTCCTGAATCTCGCCAGGCTGGTAATTGTGCGCCAGAATGACGGCCCTGCACTCTTCTTTAAGGCGCTGGATTTTATCGGTCAGCTCTGAATTTTTATTCATGGCATACATCATCAAGACGCGTAGTTATGGCTAACCCACGTAATCCTTGTACTTCATGCCCGCGTCGTAAAAAGCCTTCCAGAAAGGATCGACGTTAGGGTGTTTGAGGGGCGTGGCTTTTTTCTCTTTTACCAGGACCATGCCTCTGGAGGCTTCGGTGAACTCGCCGGCCACGGATGCCTGGATGCCTCTGTCCGTAATGGCTTTGACAACCTGCTGCGCCTTGTGCGGGCGGCAGGCGATGATAAGCGTGCCCTCGCTGATGGAGGCATAAGGATCTATGCCGAAGAGCCCGCAAATTTCTTTAACGCAGTCCTCCAGCACTATCTTTTCCTGTTCCACGCGGATGCCGCAGCCGGCGGCCTCAGCCACTTCGTAAAGCCCGCCCCAGATACCGCACTCGGTGGCATCGTGCATGGCGCTGACGCCTTGGTCGCGCACACCGCAATCTACCGCCAGTCTGGCTTCTTCCACCACCGACATCTTGTAAAACAGCTTTTCGGCACGTAGGGCGAAATCCTGGCCGAATTGCTTTTGCATCAGTTTGGGAAACATGGTGGCGAAAATTCCGCTGGCCTCTATAGCCGGGCCTTTGGTTATGATAAGGGCATCGCCGGGGCGGATAAAACGCGGGCTGACATATTTGTCCAGTTCTCCCACTCCGACTACCGTGGCGCCTCCCACCATGGGATAGTGGCAGTTTTCGTAGCGGGCGGTGTGGCCGGTGATGATGGCGATTCCCAGCTTGCGGCACTCGCGGTGCATGGTGTCCCACACTACGGTCAGCTGCTCCTTGGTCATTTCCAGGGGCAGGTTGAGATCGATGCTGAGGTATCTGGGAGGCAGTCCCGAGGTCACCGAGTCGGAAGCCAGTATGTGGATGGCGAACCAGGCGGCGCGTTCCCAGCCGTACTCCGGTACGATAAATACGGGGTCGCAGGTAAACGATACCGCCTGACCGCCGATTTCGGCGATGCCCACATCAGTGCCATGGCGCGGTCCCACCAGGATATGCTTGTCATCAGAGCCCAGGCGCGGAAAGATAAGTTCGTTAAAAATCTCCGCGGATATCTTGCCGATTTCCGGTATCTCGGCCATCCCGGTTACCTCCTGGAGTATCTATAAACAATAAAGCAGACCTCATGGTCCGGCTCTACGAAGATGCCCGTCCTAAGACCTGCCTTACGGATTACACGAGCTATCGTCTAAGGAATGCAGAAAGATATCAGGAATGGCTGGTACCTGCCTTTGTACCCACTGGTGCAGGCAGCACATGGAACAGAAGCTGAAACGGTCGAAGGAGTCTTTGTTGCGCAGTTGGGAAACTATTACCCAGCCACTCAGAGCATCTCCCAATGCTTGGCCCGGAGCCATTTCCACTTGCCGGCCGCAGGAGTGACAGGCGCGCCATGACTCAGACATTTAATCTCTCTGCTCCCGTGACTACTGGTATTTTTCTAATGTTAGCGCCAAATATCAGCTATGTCAATTGTGTTAAGACCCGACTTTCTACGCTTATGGCAGGCAGTAGCAGCCCTCCCTTTTTTTATTGATTGACACACAAATATATCAAGTATAATATTGGGACACATGAAAGTCCTCAAGGCCCTTGCCAGCACGCTGCTGAGCCTGCTGCTCTTTATTTGCCTGATAGTAATGGGGGTAGCTGTCACCCTGAATTCCACGGCGTTAAACGCTGGTTTCATTACTGGGCAAATCGATAAACTCGACGTCGTAACCCTGTTCAACGAAGAAGCACTCCCCACTATACAAAAAGATGAACAACTGGCCGCCCATCCTGAGGTCATCACCAGCATACAGAACACGGTGGAGCAGAATGCGCCCGCCCTCAAAAACGCGGTAAACAAGGCCATTTCAGACATCTACGGCTATCTGCTGCATGGGGAAACGCTCGACCTGCGCCAGACGCTCAAAACGAGCGTCCTTGACCCGCAGCTGGCCATTTCCATACTGAACGACATCGACCTTAGCACCTTTATCCATGACCTGTTGATAGAAAATGTACCGCTGAGCTCAGCGGTCATAGCAGATATCACCGTCGATCTCACGCCGTATACAGACAGTATCGTGGCCGTTATTCAACCGTGGTTCAAAGAGCAGGTTACTCTGCTAATTCCCAAGCTTTACGATTATGTCCTCGGCGACAGCTCCACCCTTGACCTCAATATCCCTGTCAGTTCGATAATTACCGACATCGGTTCGGTTCTGAAATCGGCCGTCCTGGCCTCCCCACCCCCATCCCTTGCCGGTATGTCCCAGACGCAGCTTTCACTGGCTATCGACATATTTTGGGCACAAACCGTGCCCCAGGTACCCGCCACTATCGACCTCAACTCGTCCGAAATCGGGTTAGAGCAGCCTGCGGAAATAGGACAGGGGCTGGATGATGCCCAACGCAGTCTCAGCCAAGTGAGGCAGGGGATCGTTTATTACCAGGAGGCTTTCTGGGGGCTGGTGGGACTTACAATCTTACTCGTTCTTTTCATCATCCTCATAAACCGCAATGTAAAAGCCATCTTCCGCATCCTGGGAAGCGTTTTCGCCACTTACGGCATCATCGAGGCGGCCGGCCTCCTCATTTCACGCGGGCTGATTCACAGCCAACTGCTTTCCCTCTCTGATATGCCCCAGTCAATCCAGCCCTGGCTATTGCAGTTTAGCAACAGCTTTTTGAACCCGCTCCTCATCTTTTCTATATCCTGCGCCGCGCTGGGAATTACTCTATTCGTCGTATCATTCCTCTACCACCGCAAACAGAAGCCTTCCATTGCATCTTGAGGATGCATGAAAATCCAAGGCCTGGTCTAATAATCCAAAACCGACTGCCCTCCTGTCCGATTTTTGAATGAACCTCCTATTATGTTATGCTATAAAGAATTAATCCACCGGAGTTGAGATGAAGCTGGATTTATCTGAAATACTCCTTATCCTGATTATTATCGGCGTTATTCTGCTCGTTTTCCGCGGCATGCCCGCCCCCAGGAACGCCGCGCCACCTCCAGTCAGTGTCAGGCGCCCCAGCGCGGCTGAGATTGAAGAGGCGCGCATCAAGAGTAGTCGCCAGAACCGCTTGCGCTGGTTGGGCGGCGTTTTTGTCGTTATCGGAATCGTGTTTCTGGCCTACACTTTCAAGGCATTGGATATCATATTTATGATGTACATCGGGGCGGGTCTCATCATAATCCTTGGTATCGTCATCCTCTTCCTGTCCGCCCGCCGCTAATCCCACGCTTGACAGTCCGCACGGCGGATTGTTAAACTGCCTTGCTGGCACTATTAATGGAGACTATATTCAAAATATGAAAAAGGTCGGCATTGCATATCACCCTCTGAATGCCCGTGCCCCCGAGATGACGCGCAAACTGGCAGCTATCCTGCGTTCGCAGGGGCTGGAATACTGGCAGAGCTCGGCCTGGGACGCGGCGGAGCTGCGCCCGCATTTCCCTGGCACCGACCTTATCCTCACCGTGGGCGGCGACGGCACCATCCTGCGTGTAGCCCAGACACTGGACGGTGCGCCCATTCCCATCACAGGCGTCAACCTGGGTATGCTCGGTTTTCTCACCGAGATACAGCCGGACGAGGGCAACGAGAAACTGCTAGCACTGCTGGCC
>JBEKPN010000119.1:0-3834 GCA_049520695.1 Dehalococcoidales bacterium
TGCTCAAACCGGCGCTGGCACGAGGCGAGTTGCGCGCTATCGGAGCCACCACGCTCGACGAATACCGCAAGTTCATCGAAAAAGACAAAGCGCTGGAACGCAGGCTGCAACCCATTTTCGTGGCGGAGCCGTCCATCGAATCCAGCATCGAAATACTGCGCGGCCTGCGCCCGCGTTATGAAGAGCATCACAAGATAAAAATAAGCGACGAGGCCATCGAGGCCGCAGTACGGTTGAGCCAGCGCTATATCGCCGACCGCCACCTGCCTGACAAAGCCATCGACCTGATAGACGAGGCCGCCAGCAAGATCCGTCTTGAGACGGAGAGCGCTCCGCCCGAGGTAAAATCGCTGGGCAACAGGCTGAAGACTCTTACGGCCGAAGAGGAAGACGCCTCGCAGAAACAGGAATACGACCACGCCGCCGAGCTGAAAGCCGAGAGGCTCAAGGGAGAAATCGAATATGGCCAGAAACGCAACGAATGGCTGGAACGCGAGAAAATAAAGCCGGTGGTGACGGAAGACGATATAGCCAATTTGGTAGCCAAATGGACTGGCATACCGGTAACCCACATGCTGGAGGGCGAAGCACAGAAACTGCTGCATATGGAGGAGAGCATCCACGAGCGATTGATAGATCAGGAGGAAGCGGTAAAATCGGTGTCCGAGGCCATCAGGCGCGGACGTGCCGGGCTCAAGGATCCCAGGCGGCCCATCGGCAGCTTCATGTTCCTCGGCCCCACCGGCGTGGGCAAGACCGAACTGGCGCGCTCACTGGCGTGGTTCCTCTTCGGTGACGAGAATGCCATGATCAGGCTGGATATGTCTGAATACCAGGAAAAACATACCGTTTCGCGCCTTATCGGCTCACCCCCCGGCTACGTCGGTTTCGACGAGGGAGGGCAACTGACCGAGGCCGTGCGCCGCCGTCCCTACAGTGTCATCCTGCTGGATGAAATGGAAAAGGCGCACCCGGAGGTGTACAACAGCCTGCTACAGGTGCTGGATGACGGGCGTATGACCGACGGGCACGGCCATACGGTGGACTTCAAAAATACCATCATCATCATGACCTCCAACGCCGGCGTGGATGTAATCCGCCGCGAATCGGCGCTGGGTTTCGCCACTCAGAAAGACGAGGGTCAACTAAGAAAAAACGTCTACGAGCGCATGAAGGACAAGGTGATGACCGAGGTGCGCAAGACTTTCCGTCCCGAGTTCATCAACCGTATCGACGACATCATCGTCTTCCACGAACTGAACGAGGAGCAACTGGCTCAGGTCGTCGGCCTGCTCGTCAAAGACTTGCAAAAAAGGTTGACGGACCGTAAAGTTACCCTCAATATCAGCGACGCGGCCAAATCTTGGCTGGTCAAAGTGGGATACGACCCGGCTTTCGGCGCCAGGCCTTTACGCCGGGCCATAGAGCAATACGTGGAAAGCCCGCTGGCCAACCGGCTGTTGAAAGGCGAATTCAAAGAAGGGGATGCCATCCTGATGGATAGCGGTCCTGACGGTCTGAGTTTCAGCACGCCTGAAAATAATCCCGTCAAGAAAACGCGGCGTTCTTCTGAAGCCAGGGCAAACAAGACTCAGGAGTAAAGGACTACGGCGACTCAGGCCAGCCTGCTAAACAGAATAAAGGGCATGCTCCGTAAGTGGGAGTACTGGGTGGGTTTACTCGCCGTGCTCGTCACTTTCGGGCTGGCCCTACTGGTGGTTTTGAACTGGCACTCCGTGGGCCAGATAACGGGTTACGGCTATTTCGGGGGCTTCGTGGTGAGCGCCCTAGGCGGCGGTACCGTTCTCATCCCTATCCCTATGGCGGCGGTACAGTTCACGCTGGGAGGAATAATCCTGCCCTGGTTCGGGCCCGCATTCCTGGGTCCCCTGTTCGTAGGCTTGGTTTGCTCTTTCGGTGAGTCCATCGGGTCGTTGAGCATTTATGCCGCCGGATACAGTAGCGCCACACCTCTTTTCAATACCACACCCGGTGGTCGCGCGGAATGGCTCCAGAAGCTGTACGCGCGCCTGATGAGCCTGATGGAACGCCGAGGCCCCTGGGTGATGTTCGGTTTATCCGCCGTGATGAATCCCTTCTTTTTCCCGGCGTCGCTTGCCAGCGGAGCGGTGCGTTTCGGGGTCAAAAAATACTTCCTCATCGTTTTCGCGGGCAAGTTCATCAAGTGCAGCGCCATCGCTTATGCCGGCTATTTCGGCCTGCGCAGCCTTTTCGGCGCCCTGGGCATCCATGTCTGATATAGCTTACAGCGTTGCTATGAAAACTAATTCGAGTTATAATAGATTATAACCCATCTGACAAAGAGGGTGTTGATTTGCACGAAGCTTGCGGTATTTTTGGTATTTATGCCCCTGACGAAGATATCGCCCGGCTTACCTATTTCGCGCTGTTCGCCCTTCAACACCGAGGGCAGGAGAGCGCTGGCATAGCTACCTCGGATGGTAAGCGTATCAAAGGCTTCGCCCGCATGGGTCTTGTCTCGCAAGTCTTCGACGAGGAATCCCTGAGCCACCTCACCGGCCACATCGCCATCGGACACAACCGTTACTCTACAACAGGGTCCAGCCGTATTTGTAACGCTCAGCCGCTGGTAGTGGGCAGCGGGAATAATATTGTCGCCATAGCCCACAACGGCAACATCACCAATGCCGAGTCCCTGTTCAAAGAACTCACTGAGAAAGGCTATGAGTTCAGTACCACCACCGATTCAGAAACGATAGCCAATCTTCTTCTGGCTTCTACCGAGAGGGAATGGCATGCCAGGATAAGGCAGACGATGCACCGCCTCCAGGGCGCTTATTCGCTGGCCATTATGACCAAAGACACTCTTTTCGGGGTGCGCGACCCTCTGGGCGTACGCCCGCTATGCTTGGGAAAACTGGGCAACGGGAGTTGGGTACTGGCTTCGGAGAGCTGTGCACTGGACCACATCGGGGCGAGTTTTGTCCGCGAAATAGAGCCGGGAGAGATAGTAGCCATTGATGAGAACGGGCTCACCAGCTACAAGGAGGGCTCCGATAAGCATGCCATGTGCATCTTCGAATATATCTATTTCGCTCGTCCCGACAGCGTCATCAATGACCGCCTGCTGTACGACGCCCGCCGCGCCATGGGCGCCAGGCTGGCGGAAGAGTATTCCGTGGAGGCCGACTTGGTCATTGGCGTGCCCGATTCCGCCACACCCGCCGGGGTAGGTTATTCAGCCCAATCAGGCATCCCTCTGAGCATGGGGCTGGTGAAGAACCGCTATATGGGGCGTACCTTCATCGAGCCTGACCAGCGCATCCGCGACCTGGGCGTCAAGCTGAAGTTCAATCCCATGCGGTCGCTTCTAGACGGCAAGCGCGTCATACTTGTTGACGACAGCATCGTGCGCGGCACCACCACACCGCAGGTCATCCGCCTGCTACGTAAAAGCGGCGCCAAGGAAGTGCACATGCGCGTCTGCGCCCCCCCCATACGCTTCCCCTGCTTCATGGGCGTTGACATGGCCACCCAGCGCGAGCTGATAGCGGCGCGCAAGAGCATCC
Source organism: Dehalococcoidales bacterium (assembly GCA_049520695.1). Classification (GTDB taxonomy): domain Bacteria; phylum Chloroflexota; class Dehalococcoidia; order Dehalococcoidales; family UBA1222; genus SURF-27. The sequence continues at coordinate 3,552 of JBEKPN010000119.1, forward strand.
CCGCCATCCGCGATTACATCGGCGCCGATTCTCTGGGTTATCTCAGCCTTGAAGGGCTGATAAAAGCCGTAGGTCTGCCCAAAGATAGCTTCTGCCTGGCCTGCTTCACCGGCAACTACCCCATGCCGGTCCAGCTTGAGATGGACAAACTGGCGCTGGAAAACCTGCAGACGAAGTCAGTTGAACCCGAATACTGCCAGGCCGCGGTAATGCCCCCGGAATAGCGGCCTGGTGCCCCGGAATACTGTTCGCCGACCCTCCTCGACCTCGGTGAAATCGTTCT
>JBEKPN010000120.1:0-4488 GCA_049520695.1 Dehalococcoidales bacterium
CCACATAAAAGCTGTTCAATTCTCCGACTTATTTCACGCATTAAGTTGATGTGTATTTCTTGAGGGATTACAACGTTATCTGGAAAAGGTTTGCCCAAATTGTCTTTATTATCAAAAAACAAAACGAATGTTTGCATTACATCCATGGCAGCTAAATCATTTTGTCGTTTTTTCTCGAGTAACTCGCAAAGCATTGCATCACTTGGCTGCCCAATTAGTTTTATGAATTCCTTTTCTTGCACTAATACTTCATCGGCCGTTTTGTGTATCCTTTGCATTGTTGCTTCATTTATTTGGCCATTCTCACGATATTTTTTTACAAGATTATTAGCGTTGTACTGAAGGTCATAAAGTAACAATTCTAACTCAAGTAGCCTTCTTTTTAAATCGTTAAGATAGTCTCTCGCTTTGATTACCCGGTTTATCCTTGCTTCTTTGGCATCGAATTGAAGCTTAAGATTTAATTGTTCTAATGCGGCTTTGTTCTGTTGACGATTAATTATTAAAGCTAACGCTCCGGAAGCCGCTCCTCCAAATATAGCCGTCAAGCCGCCTATTAAGATACCTTGAACTAAATCAGACATCTAATACCTTCTAAACGTTTTCTTGATAATTATTAAAACATCGTAATTGTATCCTTTCAAATAGCGAATAACAATAGAGATTTGCGAATTTTTCATACACGCAGATGCTTTTAGTTTAAACTGACTGCTATAATAAGGAAAAGGAGTTTTATGGGCCCACAAAAAAACGTCCACTTCAGAGAGACCACAGTGAGGGGGTACCTTAATGTGGCCAAACCATTCCTCGGCCTATCCTTGATTTCGCAGGAGCAATGATGGGCGCTTTACACATGTTGTCCCGCAGCGGCGAGCTTTTCCGCGACCGCCTGGAAGCCGGCCGCCTGCTGGGCTACAGCTTAAAGGGCCAACGCCTGCAGAAGCCAGTGGTGCTGGGTATCCCGCGCGGCGGCCTGGTTGTAGCTCGCGAGGTGGCCCGTATGCTGGACGGCGAGCTGGACATCGTGCTGGCGCGTAAGCTGCGCGCCCCGCAGAATCCCGAACTGGCCATCGGCTCGGTCAGCGAAACAGGAAAACTTTTCCTGGATGATTCGCTGGTCGCCGGACTGGGAATATCCGAGGAGTACATCGCCCAGGAAAAAGATTTTCAAATGGCTGAGATAGCCCGCCGCATGGCGTTGGTGCGCTCTGTCCTGCCAAAAACACCCCTCGCCGGACGCGAGGTCATCGTAACCGACGACGGCGTGGCTACCGGCTCAACGCTGCAGGCAGCTCTGTGGGCGGCACAGCATGAGAATCCCTCTAAATTGATTGCCGCCGTGCCAGTGGGTCCGGAGGACACCGTGCGCCGCCTGTCCGCCGACTGCGATGAAATGCTGGTGGCACGCGTCCCATCCTATTTTTCCGCAGTGGGACAGTTTTATCTGCGTTTCGACCAGGTCGAGGATGAAGAGGTGCTGTCCATCCTCAAAGAAGAAGCCCGGCGCAAGCAGCCAAAAGTGGAGGCGTCCCATGGAAAATAATCGTCCTATCCGACTGGTGGTTGACGGCGCTCCACTTGAGGGCAATCTGCTCATCCCCAAAAAGGCCAAGGGCATAGTGATTTTCGCTCATGGCTCGGGCAGCAGCCGCAACAGCCCGCGCAACCGTTTCGTGGCTGGCGTGCTGCAGGAAGCCGGACTGGCAACGCTCCTTTTCGACCTGCTCACGCCCAAAGAAGAGGCCATCGATTCCGTCAGCGGGCACCTGCGCTTCGACATCGATTTTCTGGCAAGACGCCTCATCGGAGCCATTGACTGGATTGCGCGCAATAAAGATACACAGAGCCTGGCTATCGGCTGTTTCGGTGCCAGCACGGGCGCTGCGGCGGCGCTGGTAGCGGCAGCGGAGCGTCCGCAGACAGTGAAAGCCGTCGTCTCGCGCGGCGGCCGCCCGGACCTCGCCACGTCTTCCCTGCCTCGTGTGAAAGCCCCCGTGCTGCTAATTGTCGGCGGGCTGGACACGCAGGTCATCGAGCTCAACCGGCAGGCTATGGAACAGCTGAGTTCCGTCAAAGAGTTAGCGCTGGTTCCCGGCGCCACCCACCTCTTTGAAGAGCAGGGCACACTACCGCAAGTGGCAGACCTAGCCGCTGCCTGGTTCGTCAAATACCTCGGCTCACGCAGGGCGTAATATGCCGCGTTACCGCCTCATGCCGCACACCGCCGATGTCGGGCTCATCGCCTATGGCAAAAGCCTGGACGAAGCCTATGCCAACGCCGCTTACGGCATGTTCGCCGTCATGACCGACCTGCGAAAAGTGAAGGAATCAGAATCCCACCGCATTTCCATAACAGAGAAAGATAAGGAGAGCCTGCTTTTCGAGTGGCTCAACCGCTTGTTGTATCTATTCGACGTGGAGCACCTACTGTTCAAGAGGTTTGAGGTCGTGCTCGACGGGACATACCTTTCCGCGACCTGCTACGGCGAAAAATTCGACCCGGCGCGGCACAAAATGACCATCGGCGTGAAATCGGCCACGTATTATATGTTGGAAGTAGATGAAAAGAAATATCGGGTCAGAGTGGTGTTCGATATCTGATCGGCGAGATTGACAGGCGCGGTTGAATGCCGTGCAAGCCCAACCCTGTAGAAAAGCCTATAATGTTGGAGAAGTCCCGACGCCCCACCCTCACCTAACCTCTCCCATCGAGGGAGAGGAAATTAAATATCATCTCTCCGCAGGGTAAAATTCATTACCTTACCTCGAAGGGAAATTTTTGGAGGTAATCTATGCCAAAATGGAATGGTCCCCTGGAAAAGCTGGATGAAAACCGCTATATCATACCTAAAAGTTACCGCAGCGGCATGCGCGTTCCCGGCATGGTCTTCGCCTCAACGGATATGCTGGATACCATTCGCGAAGAGCAGGCCCTCGAACAGGTAGTCAACGTCGCCTTCTTGCCCGGCATCGTGGGCTACTCCTTCGCCATGCCCGACATCCACTGGGGTTACGGCTTCCCCATCGGCGGCGTGGCGGCCATGCGCGCGGGGGACGGCGTCATATCGCCCGGCGGCGTGGGCTTCGATATCAACTGCGGCGTGCGCATGCTGCGTACAAATCTGACGCAGAAAGACGTACAGCCCAAGATGAAGGACCTTATGGTGGCCTTATACAACAGCGTCCCTTCCGGTGTGGGTTCCGAGGGCAAAATCCGCCTCAAGGCCAGAGATATTGATGATGTCTTAACCAGAGGCTCGCGCTGGGCGGTGGATAAAGGCTACGGGCGCAAAGAAGACCTGGAGACCACCGAGGAACACGGCGAGATGACCGAATGCGATCCCGGTTTCGTTTCCAAACATGCCAAAGAGCGCGGCATCCCCCAGCTCGGCACCCTCGGCTCCGGCAATCACTTCCTCGAAGTTGATGTCATCGACCACATCTTCGAGCCGGAAACGGCCAGGGTCATGGGCATCGATGAGCTAGGCCAGGTGGTGCTATGGGTGCACTGCGGGTCGAGGGGCTTGGGTCATCAGGTAGCTGATGATTATGTCAAGGAGATAGTCTCCGCCATGCAGAAATACGGCATCAGTCTGCCGGACCGGCAGCTTGCCTGTGCCCCCCTGAGTTCCCCCGAAGGACAGGCTTATCTTTCCGCCATGCGCTGTGCCGCCAACTATGCCTGGGCCAACCGCCAGTGCATCACCCACTGGGTGCGTCAGGCCTTCACCGGCGTCATGGGCATCAGCGACAGGAACGCCGGGCTGGAGTTGATTTATGACGTGTGCCACAACGTCGCCAAGATAGAAGAGCACACCTGGGAGGGTAAGAAACAGACTTTATGCGTGCACCGCAAAGGCGCCACTCGCGCCTTCCCTCCGGGACATCCCGATATACCGCAGAAATACGCCAAAATCGGCCAGCCCGTCCTCATCCCCGGCGACATGGGGCGCTATTCATATATATTAGTAGGCACCGAGGGAGCCATGCAGAACAGCTTTGGCTCCACCTGCCACGGCGCCGGGCGCCGGGAGAGCCGTTCTGAAGCCAAGCGCCACGTCAGCGGGCGCGAGGTGCTGCACGACCTGGAATCGAGAGGTATCACAGTCATGGCAGGTAGCATGGCTGGTCTGGCCGAGGAAGCCTCCGAGGCATATAAGGACGTGAAAGAGGTGGTGGGCGTGGCGCACAACGCCGGCATCTCGCGCATCGTCGCCAGCACGAAACCGAGCATTGCGACGGCGAAGGCCGCCCACTCGGCCTTGAAGCGGATCTCTTCAACGTGGGGAAGCTCGGCGGGCATCGTCACGGCTGGCCAGAACTCGCCATCGGTGACACCCTTGACGATTCCCGGCGGCTGGGCCTGCTGCAAGAGGGAGTCGAGTCCCAGGAAGTGCCAACCAACGCTGGCCGCCGGGATGGCGAGGATCATCAACGGCACGATCATCGCCCTGGGCGATTCGTGGGCGTGATGGTGCACGTATCCGT
>JBEKPN010000121.1:0-3717 GCA_049520695.1 Dehalococcoidales bacterium
GCCGAAGACCCGAAGACCATAACGCGGGCAACCCGCCTTATCTGGGTGGCGCACAACCTGGAGCGCAGCGCTGACAGAGTCACCAACATCTGCGAACGGGTGGTCTTTGTCGTCACCGGCAAGATGGAGGAAATAGGGGCTTCAAAGTATTAGAAAATATCTCGAAGTATCGACTTACACGCCATAAACAATTGTTATCAGCTTGGCAACAGTTTTTTATCTCTCCCTGTCGTCTCCGTCAGTTCTCAGCCGGTAGCCCACTCCTGGTTCAGTAATAATGAATTGCGGGCGTGTTGGGTCGGGCTCTATCTTGCGGCGCAGATTGCTGATGTTCACGTGCAACATATGGAATTCCTCGCCATATTCCGCTCCCCATACTTCGCGCAGGAGAAAGTGATGGGTTAGTACTTTTCCGGCATGAGTCACCAGCACGCGAAGCAATTCGTATTCGGTAGGCGTCAATTGCACCTCATCCCCGGATACGATTATTAGCCTTCGCGCTAGGTCGACTTTTAAATTACCGATTGTGAAAACAGGCCCGCTGGTTGTTTGAGCCGCGCGACGCAGGGCAGCGCGGAGTCTGGCCAGCAGTTCTCCCACGCCGAAGGGTTTAGTCAAATAGTCATCCGCCCCGGCATCAAGCGCTGCGATTTTATCACTTTCCGCCCCCCGGACCGATAGGATTATTATCGGCATCTGTGTCCACTGGCGAAGCAGCCTGGTAACTTCAACGCCGTCTATATCCGGTAAACCTATATCGAGAACGATGATATCCGGTTTATCAGCGGCAGCTTTTGAAAGAGCCTCCTGTCCGGATGCTGCTTCAATAGTGTCATAAGCCTGGGCTGTCAGCGTGACCCGCAAAAATCTCCTGATTGCCGGCTCATCATCGACTATCAGCACACGCTCATCAGGCATGGGATTGCTCCCCCTTGCTATGGTCGGGCTCAGGCACCGGCAGAACTAATCTCATGATGGTCCCACCGCCAGGACGATTCTCCGCAGAGATGCGACCGCCGTGAGCCTCAATAATACCTTTGCATATGGATAAGCCGAGCCCTGTGCCTGTTACATTATCAGGGCGTTGAATACGATAAAACTTATCGAAAATATGTGATAAGTCCTGCGGTGGAATACCAATACCGCGGTCAGCTATTTCAATCTGCATCTCCTGGCGAACTTTTCGTGCCCTGATATCAATAGGAGAATTGTCCGGTGAATATTTAAAAGCATTATCCAGAACGTTTACCAATGTCTGTACGATAAGGCCAAAATCCACCGATACGTAAGGCAGATCCGCCGGTATTTCCATATTTACCGAACGGGTACTGGCTCGGTTACCCAGTTGCTCCAGGGCGGCACCGACCAAATCCTGTACATCGGATGGCTGTCTGGATATTTTAATTGCCCCCGCCTCAATCCTTGATACGTCAAGTAGATTGGTTATCAGGTGATTCAACCGCTCGGCCTCCTCGCGGGCTACCTGGATTAGATTCATTTTATCAACGTCATTCAGGTGCATCCCTTTCTCTTGAAGACTGCTTAAAACCCCGATGATAGATACCAGTGGTGTACGCAGGTCGTGCGAGACCGCATTGAGAAGAGCGGTCTGCAGTTTCTCTGTATTCCGTAAGACTTGCGCATTTTGTGCCTCATTAGCCAACAGAATACTCTCGATGGCAACCGCGGCAAGGTCGGCATAGGCCTCTAAAAGATACTCTTGCTCAATCGTCAACTCGCCACTACTGGTATCTATCGCTGAAATAGCCATTACTCCCACTGCTCCTCTAGCAGTAACCAGCGGCAGATATCTCGCTTTAGCATTGGGAAGAGTATCCGTTCCATGTCCCACTATTCTCTGGTGTTGATAAGCCCAGATGGCGGCGGCTAATTCATTTTCATCGACGGCAATATTCTGATCACTGGTGGATGGCTTGAGTGTTTCTCTGTTTTGAGGGTCGGGTAAGAAAACTACCGTGTCATGCCCGAATGTTTCCTTCGCCCTTGTTATAATGGCACGGATATAAGAAGCGAGGTCGCTGGAAACAGCTAAGTCTCGACCCAGCGAGTAAAGGGCGGCTGTCTCGCGCTCGCGACGCCTGGCGGACTCGGTTTGCCGACGGACCCGTAATGCCAGAAAACTGATGATAACGCCGACCAGAAGCAGCACGAGGAAAGTGAAAACATACTGCGTATCGGTCACCCTGAAAGTCAAATATGGTGGTACATGGAAGAAATCAAATGCCACTACGCCGAGAACGGAAACCATGATTGACGGACCCAGCCCCCATAAATAAGCCGTGATCACGACCGAAAGTAAATACAGCATGGCTATGGTCGTGGGAGCAAAATAACCATGTATCAATTGACCCAGTAAGGTAGCCAATACGACTAATCCCAGGCCCTGCAGATAGCCTCGCCAGTTGCGGGATATCCCTTTCTCTGGCGCTTTGCTCCGTTCCGGTTGGGCCGGTTCTCCCCGGCTGCCTATGATATAAACATCAAAATGCTCACTACGGCGGATGAGCTGATTCACGGTTGACCCGCCGAATAGCTTCCGCCACCAGGTTTTCTGTGATTTGCCGATGATTATCTTCGTAATGTTATTCTTGACGGCAAATTCTGTCACCGCTGAGACAACAGTGTTTCCCTGGATGGTGGCAACCCTGGCCCCCATTCTCTCCGCCATCCGCAGCGTGCCTGTCAGCCGTTCCTGCTGGCCGGGTGATAGATGCGCATCCGGCGTTTCAACGTAGATAGCAAACCATTCCGCACCTAACTGATAAGCCAGCCTGCGAGCGTTACGCACCACTCGGGTACCTGCAGGACCAGGGCTGATACACACCAGAAGATGTTCGCCGGATGGCCACGGTCCCTGTATGGCATGGGTCTTCATATAAGCCAGCGTCTGCTCGTCAACATGTTTGGCGGCATTGCGCATGGCTAACTCGCGCAGCGCCATAAGATTTCCCTTACGGAAGTATTCCTCCGTGGCGCGTGCTATTTGCTCGGTCAGGTAAACTTTCCCTTCCTTGAGTCGCTTCAGCAGCTCTTCGGGGGGCAGGTCAACTATCTCGATTTCCGTGGCGCTATCGATAAAGCTATCGGGTACTGTCTCACGTACCCAGACGCCGGTAATCTGGGCAACCGCATTTCGCCCGCTTTCTATATGCTGGATATTGAGTGTGGTATAGACGTTAATCCCGGCTGCTAAAAGCTCCTCGATGTCCTGGTAGCGCTTGGGGTGACGAGAGCCCGGGGCATTTTCATGGGCGAGTTCATCGACCAGCGCCAGCTGCGGATGACGCGCCAGCACCGCATCAAGGTTCATTTCGGTCAGTTTAATGCCGCGGTATTCCGCCTGGCGGCGCGGTATGACCTCAAGACCTTCCAGAAGGGCCTCTGTCTCCACCCGTCCGTGAGTTTCCACAACAGCAACGACAACATCCGTATCCTTTTTCTGCAGACGAGCCGCTTCCAGCATGGTATAGGTCTTACCCACGCCGGGAGCGTAGCCGAGAAAAATCTTGAGTTTACCACGCTTTTTTTGCTCTTCCTCGGCTTTGACCTGAGTCAATAACTCGTCAGGATTAGGGCGAGTATAGTCTTCAGCCATGCGATTCATCGCTCCCAAGCAATTCTATACTTTATGACGTATCAAGTCTATTTTACGGCATCCAGTGCCAGATTAAGCTCCAAAACATTGACGCGCGGCTC
>JBEKPN010000122.1:0-3628 GCA_049520695.1 Dehalococcoidales bacterium
CGCCGATGTAGGCGGTATCGGCATCAACTATGAATAAATCGCTAGGACTCAGGGAGTGAAGCTGCGCTGGGGTGATACTCCAGTATGTGCCGCCGCCTTCAACCGCTACTGGAGTTCCCGGCATCGCCGTCGATGGCGCAGTGGTCGAAGACGTAGTGGGGTTTGAGCCACCTCCGCAGGCAGCCACGCAGGACATAATAACAACCGCTGTCACCAGTAGTAAACGTTTCATATGGTTCTCCTTGGTTGACTTGCTTCTGTATTATACACGACGTAAGAGTCTGTTTAATAGTTTGATAAGGAATTACAACATCAGGCCAGTCTTTTAATCACCTGTAGACCGGCGATGGCACCGAGGAAAATAGAGGCTCCGAAGACAACCCCGTTAAGACCCAGTGATGGCACTGCGGAGAAGAAACCTCCCACGGTGCAGCCGGAAGCCAGCCCGGCGCCGTAACCCATGAGCAGACCGCCTACTAAGACACGCGCATAGATAACCTTCTGACGCGGCCAGCGTATGTTGAAATCCCCGGATATCATGGCTGCAATGAACGCGCCGAGGATAAGTCCTCCATTGAGCATCAACCCCCAGGTCAACTGACCCGGCGCAGCCGAGACCACTCAGGTGCCCGGCACGGTGGCAATCGGAGGTGCGGGAAGGTGCACGGCGTCAAGAGCGTTTTGTGCCCAGCGCATCACCTCGCCGGTAAGCCCCCAGGGGCGCTCCGCTGTCTGGTAAAGAAGAATATTTCCAATGCCTAGAATGACTCCACCAGCAGCAAGAGGCCAGCCGTTGACGAAAATACCCCGGCCCAATTTATTGATGCTTGAGTTGAGTGAATCCGTCTCATTCTTTGAATCTGTGCTGTCATGGGCAGCCTCATGGCTATTTTTGGATGCAACCAGCCAGTAGAGCAGACCTGTGGCCGCCAGGGTCAAAGCCACGGCGGCCATCCAGCCGATATGAACCGGCAGCCATACGTTCGGTAGATGTGAGATGTAGTTGTTCCACCACCATGGCCAGTTGTGCTGTAGCACGCCCATGCCGATGATGATACCTAGCAGAGCCACCAGCGAGGCCAGCGCACCTTCGCCGATGCGGTAGAGCGTTCCCATGATACAGCCACCGGCCAGCATCATGCCCAGCCCGAAGATAGCTCCCGCCAGAACGAGGTGCCAGCCGAAGGGAGCGACATAAGCGGTGGCCGGAATGCCTGAGGCAGGGTCGGGCACCTGACGGTACATGATAACACTAAAGCCGATAGTTGCGATGAATAAACCGCCCAGTATGCCTTTAAGCAGCCTTTCGTCTTTGAAGAGGAAAAAGTTACTGATGGCGGAAACGAAACAAAAGCGGCTGCGCTGGACGATAAAACCAAAGGCTAAACCGAACACCCAGAAGAGCGCCAGCCGCGGCGTGCCTGTTTTGAGTGAAAAATAGACGGCGATAGCTCCCACCAGGGCGAGGAAGCCACCCCACAGCTTCCAGTTAAGCCACCATCTGCGCAAAAAGCGACCTCCGTCGGAAATTAGAACAGTTCTTTTTCGCTGGCCTTGACTGCCTTCCGCATCTCTTCGTTGAGCATGTCCGGCAGTCCCTGGATATCTACTTTGAGGAAGCCTCGGATAATGGCAGCAGTGGCCTCGTCACGGGTTAGGCCGCGCGCCATGAGGTATTCGACCTCTTCTTCGGCTATCTTGCCGACGGCAGCCTCGTGTGACAGGTCAACGCCGGCACGGGTGCCTTTGATCTCCGGTATGGCGTGGATCGTACCCCGGTTGCCCAGTATGAGGCCACGGCATTCCAGGTGTCCCTTGGTGTCAGGTTCGTTTGCCTCTATATAGCCGCGCGAGATGATGTCGCCGCCGGTGCTGATGGTGCGCGCCACCATTTCGGTCTTGGCGCCCCTGGCATTGAGAAAGGCCTTGGAGCCGGCGTCTATCTTGGAGTCTGGCGTGGCCACCAGTATGTTGTTGAACCTGACGGTGGCGTTTTCGCCCACGCAGCGGGCGGACGGATAGAGCTGGATGGACTTTACCGGGCGCATGATGACGTAGTTGGAGAGGAACAGCCCGTTCTCTTCGATGATGGCGCCGGTGCGCGGGCGCGCCTCGGTAACGTGCGACCAGCTGTGTATCATGGTGAAAGTGACCTTGGCCCCCTTCTTGATATAAAACTCGGAAATGCCCAGGTGCAAGCCCGGCTCATGGCCGGCGGTGGAGCAGCCGGTGATGATGTGCAGTTCGGAGCCTTCCTCGGCGATGATGATATTATGCACGTCCTGAATGGAATTGCCTCTGGCGAGGTAAAGGCAGGCCTGCACCGGATAAACCGATTTCACTCCGGGCAGAGCGCGCATGAAATAGCCGTCGGCATTGTGCATCTCCACGTGCGCCGTGTACTTGTCGGCGTCCACCGCCACGGCCTTCCAGTAGTAGTCCTTGAGCCAGGCGTATTTGGTAAGCGCCTGGGAAGTGGCCATCACCTCGATGCCCTCCTGGCTGACCGCCTGGTGCATGGGGGCGTTGTCTATCTGAACATAAGTGCCAGAGCGCTGGCTGACGTCGTCCAGCATGACACCCGTGGCCAGAATCTTGGTGCGGTCTTCGGCGGGTATGGACGAGGTCGCCACGTGTTTGGGCTTCTGCGTGGGCTGGCTCTGGTATTTGGTCAGATCGACATCGTCGCCCACCGCCGCCTTCTTGTTCTCCGCGGCCCTGGCTTTTTCTAGGCGCGCCTTTACTTCTTCAAGCATGCTACACACTCCTGATAGCCTTTTTCCTTGATGGTGTTGAGTATGTCGCGCGGGTCGCCGTCGCAGATAATCTGCCCGCCGCATAGGACGTATCCCGTACGGGCGTTGACATAATCCAGTATGTATCCCGTGTGCGAGATGATGAGGCCGCTGCGGCTGCGCTCGCGTATGGGGTGCGTCTTGCCCAGCACCTCGTTGATGAGCTGTCCGATGAGGGCGATGTTTTCCAGGTCCACGCCGGATTCGGGCTCGTCCAGCAGAGCCAGATCGGGACTCTGGGCTAGCAGTTGCAGCATCTCGGAGCGCTTTATCTCGCCGCCCGAAAAGCCGCTGTTGATGTCTCTGCCCAGGAAATCGGTCATGTGGGCCTTATCCGCCAGCTCGTTCACCAGCGCTTCGTTCTCACCGTCGTGCAGGCAGGCCATCACCATGTCGCGCGTCTTGACGCCGCGCACCACGGGGGGCCGCTGGAAGGAGATGCCGATGCCCAATCTTGCGCGCTCGTCCACGGGCATTTCGGTGACGTCCTGCCCCTTGAAATAAATCTTGCCGCTCAGCACCTTGTAGCGCGGGAGCCCCATGATGGTCATGAGCAGAGTGGTCTTGCCGCCGCCGTTAGGACCAAAAATGACGTTGGTTTCCCCGGGTTTCACGGCCAGGTTCAACCCGTGCAGGATCTCACGGTCATCAACGGCTACGACCAGGTCGTCAATTTCAAGCAGGTTGTCTTTATTCATGGCTTACTCCTTGATATGGTTAAGGATATTATAGGACGAATTCGCTGGGAATAAAGTGACCTAACTCGCATAAATATGCGTTTATTATAGCATCAGTCTCAGGATAGATAAATGGATAGCCATTGTCACTCTGAG
>JBEKPN010000123.1:0-3532 GCA_049520695.1 Dehalococcoidales bacterium
CATGTTGTAGATCTTAACTCAGGCTTTACAACCCCGTGCGTTGGGTATACCATCGGTGTCGAGAACAAAGAGGTAAGGGGTCGGCTCACTACGAGTTGATATGGGAAATCCCAGAATAATATATATTTCCTCGTGGGTTATTCACCATATGAACATAGGCATTCTCAAGATTCATCTGCGCCTGCCCGAGAACCTGTCGCTCAAGGGCAAACGCCAGGTGCTCAAGTCCATCATCGCCCAGGTGCGCAACCACTTCAACGTTTCTGTGGCGGAGGTGGCCGACAACGACCTGTGGCAGCTGGCCACCATCTCTGTTTGCGTGGTGAGCAACGACCAGCATTTCACCAACGAGGTGCTCTCCAAGCGATCAACCTAGTGGAGAGCGGGCGCTTCGAGACGGAGTTCCTGGACTACGAAATAGAGATCATCCCCATGTAGGGCATAATGTTCGATACCGCTGACTTTTTAACACGGCTCAAACGGCAGACCTTCTATGACGGCCAGATATGCCACCAGCAGGCTATTCCGCCGCGCGCCGGGCGCTACGGCGACCTCGATAGCCCCCTGGACCCCCGGCTCCAGGCTATCCTCGACCTGCACCGCCTAGGCCGGTTATACTCCCACCAGGCGCAGGCTATCAACCGTATCAGGCGCGGGGGAAACGTCATGATTTCCACCTCGAGCGCCAGCGGCAAGAGCATGTGCTACAACATCCCGGTGATGCAGGCGGCTCTGGAAGTCCCCAGGAGCTGCGCCATATACCTGTTTCCCACAAAGGCTCTCTCACAGGACCAGCTCGGCAAGATCAAGCACCTTTTCTGCCCATCTGTCCTAAGGCCGGACGAGTTCGACACCTTCGACGGGGATACGCCCGGACCCGAACGCGCGTCTATCCGCCGGCGCGCCCGCGTCATCCTCACCAACCCAGACATGCTGCACGTCAGCATACTGCCCAACCATGCCTCCTGGGCCAGGCTGTTGCGCAACCTGCGTTTTGTGGTGGTCGATGAAGCCCACGCCTACCGCGGCGTTTTCGGCTCGAATGTGGCCTTGGTGCTGCGACGGCTGAGACGCCTGTGTCAGGCCTACGGCTCGAATCCCCAGTTCATACTGAGTTCGGCCACCATCGATAACCCGGAAGAACACGCCTCTAATCTGGCCGGTCTACCCTTCGAAGTGGTCAGCGATGACGGCTCGCCCAAGGGCGGCAAGGACTTCATCTTCTGGGATCCACCTTTGATCGATGAGGTCAAGGGCACGCGGCGCAGCGCCAACAGCGAGTCGGCCAATTTGTTCAGCCAGCTTGTCAGCGAGGGCGTCCGCTCCATCTGTTTTACGCGCACACGCCGCCTCAGCGAGCTGCTGGCCAATTATGCCCGCGACCGCTTGAGCGAGATCGCTCCCTCCTACGTGTCGCGCGTCAAGACCTACCGCGCTGGCTACCTGCCGGAAGAGAGACGACAGATAGAGCGCGAGCTTTCCTGCGGGGCGCTCATTGGCGTGGTGGCTACCAACGCGCTCGAACTGGGCGTGGACATTGGCGACCTGGACGCTACCGTGCTGACTGGCTATCCCGGCACAATATCCAGCACTTGGCAGCAGGCCGGGCGCAGCGGACGACGCGACACGCGCTCGCTCTCTTTCCTAGTGGGGCTGGACAACCCGCTCGACCAGTACCTCATGCGCCAGCCGGAGTTCTTTTTCGGCAGGGGTTTCGAGAACGCGCTGGTCAACCCGCAGAACCATCACATCCTGCGCAGCCACCTATTGTGCGCCGCCTGGGAGCTGGCCCTCACGCAGGGCGACCAGAATTTCTTCGGCGACACCATGAGAGCGGAGGTCATGGCGCTGGTTGAAGAAGGGTTGCTCAAAGATCGCCGGGGGCGTTTCTTCCTCTCTCCGGCGCTGGCCTATCCTGCGGGAGAAGTGAGCATACGCTCGGCCTCCGGCGACCACTTCTCGCTGCTGGACGCCAAGACGGACAAGCTGTTGGAGACACTGGAGACCTCCCACGCCTTTTTGCAGGCGCACAAGGGTGCCATCTATTTACACCAGGGCGAGGGCTACATCGTAACGGAGTTCGACCTAGCCTCAAAGACGATCAAGGCCGAGTCTACGGCCGCGGCCTATTACACCGTCGCGCGCGACCTTACCGACGTGCGTATTTTAACCACACAGAAAGAGAAATTCTTCGGCCCGCTCAAGGTCTGCCTGGGGGAGGTAGAGGTGAGCATGGACGTCATCAGTTTCAAAAAGAAGGTGCAGTTCACCGAGGAGGTGCTGGGCGAAGAGCCGCTGGACCTGCCCACGCAGCGCTTTCGCACCGTGGCCCTGTGGTTCGATTTGCCCCAGGAGGCCATGAGCCGCGTGACCGCTGAGGGCCTCGATTTCCCCGGCGGTATACACGGTGCCGAGCACGCCGCCATCGGCATGTTGCCGCTCTTCGCCATGTGCGACCGTAACGACATCGGCGGCCTCTCCACTCCGCTCCATCCGGATACCGGCAAGGCCCAGATATTCATCTACGACGCCTACCCCGGCGGGGTGGGCATCGCCGAAAAGGGCTTCGAACTCATCCGTGAGCTGTGGCAGGCCACGCTGGCGGCCATAAGTGAGTGCCCCTGCAAAGACGGCTGTCCCAGTTGCATCCAGTCGCCCAAATGCGGCAACAACAACAAGCCCCTCGATAAGCGGGCGGCCGCGGTGCTGCTCGAAGGTCTGCTGACCTGCTCCGCTATCAAGTGACAGGCGTCATAGCAGGTTTCAGGTTTATCCTGTATTATTACCGTGCTGTAATTCAATCCTCATTTTCAAACCAGTGGAGTTTACGAGATGGGCATACATATTGTTGTCAATCAGCGAAACGGATTTCGCATCCATAGCTAATGACGTGCCGATCTGCGCAAATCTCTTGACCTAGTTAAAACCCGGGGGTTATCTGCTCACTAGTGTGGTGTATCTAACACTTCGTTAGCACATTTTACCTTGGCAAGCATTGTCTCCACGGTGGAAGTCCAAACAAAGGGTTTGGGATTATCGTTCCTATATTGAGGCTACGCCCCAAGCGCGGAACTCTATGCATGAAATGAGGCCAGGGTGTTCCTCCATAATCTCCACGCCCCGATAGTATGGGCATCGTAGAGGCTCCCCGGTGGGCTGAGGGTTGAGAGGCTGCTTCAATAGATAACAAAAAAGCCGCTTCAAAGCGGCTCAGACATTGCCCTGGGTAAGAGGCCAGCTAGAAGGGCTGGTATGCACTGCCTCACTCACCCCCTCCCAAGCTACGTTGGCTTGGGATGAAAGCTGGAAATTTTTGCGCATGTTCCAGCTTTATGGAGTTAGTTTACACTATCACGGAGTTTCTGTCAAAGGCTGCTGAAAATGGTTCTATTATGAGACGGGCGCTGTTGGCATAGGGGTTGGCTTGGTCGCTATTTACCATTACCCGCCAATTCCTCTAGTGTATTGATAAGGTCATCACCATAATAATAGTGCAGTTCATTTTTTATGACCGGATATACGGTATTATCCC
>JBEKPN010000124.1:0-3388 GCA_049520695.1 Dehalococcoidales bacterium
GGCTGGGACATCCTCAAACAGACAGTGGACTACATCCCCAAAGGCATCCCGGTAATAGCCGACGCCAAGCGCGGCGACATCGGTAACACGGCTAAAGCCTACTCAAAAGCCATTTTCGATGAGCTGGGAGCGGGTGCGGTGACCGTCAATCCCTACCTCGGCTTAGATGCCGTCGAGCCCTTCTTGAACTACAAAAATAAAGGCGTTTTCATCCTCTGCCGTACCTCCAACAAAGGTGCCGCCGATTTCCAGAATCTCGATGTCATGTTCGATGGTAAAGAGATGCCCCTGTACCAGGCCGTGGCAATAAAAGCCAGCGTGTGGAACAGATTCGGCAATATCGGGCTGGTGGTGGGCGCTACGTATCCCGAAGAGATCAAAACGCTCAGGCTGGCCTATCCTGAAATGCCCTTCCTCATCCCCGGTGTGGGGGCGCAGGGAGGTGACCTCAAACTGGCGGTGAGCTACGGCTTGGATACCAGAGGCAGCGGCATCATTATCAACTCGTCCAGGCAGATACTCTATGCCTCCAGGGGCAAGGACTTCGCTCAGGCCGCCCGCAAGGCTGCCCTCACACTCCGCAACGTGATTAACCTCTACCGCTCCGCCTCATAACGAAAGTCCGCTATGGTCGTAGATTTCAGGCTAAACGACACTGTGCGCCTCAAGAAGGTTCACCCATGCGGGGGCTTCGAGTGGCAGGTGACCAGGCTGGGCGCCGACATCGGCCTCAAGTGCAAAGGTTGCGGGCGTTACATGCTGATGCCCCGTTCCAATCTCGAGCGACGTATGAAGGGCGCGCCGCGCCGGGAGGAATAGCCGTGCCTTCCAAGACAGCCCTGGTCATTTACGAGAAATGCCGTCCTGAGCTTTGTCCCGAAGGCATATGCCAGGCCGCTCTGGTATGCAAGCGCAAGATTTTGACACAAGAAAAGCCATACGAAATGCCCGTGCCGGGCCCTTCTGCCTGCGCTTCCTGCAGCGACTGCGTGCGCGCATGCCCGCAAAAAGCCATTAAGATTGTGGTGACATAACAATGGCGATATGCCGCATCATACACGTGGACCTGGACGCCTTCTTCGTTTCGGTGGAGCAGGTAGACCACCCGGAACTGAGAGGTAAACCCGTCGTGGTGGGAGGCCGCCCCGACACACGCGGAGTGGTGGCCGCCGCGTCCTACGAAGCGCGCGCTTTCGGGGTGCATTCCGCCATGCCTCTACGGACCGCCGCCCGCCTATGTCCGCAGTGCATCTTCGTCGAGGGCAATTTCGCTCGATACGCTGAGGCCTCGCGCAAATTCATGGCCATGCTGGCCGATTTCACGCCTTTCTTGGAACCCATGGGACTGGACGAGGCCTACATGGATGTCACCGGTTTCGAGTCGCTCCACGGCAGTATGCGCGCCATGGCCTTAACCATTAAAAAGCGCGTCAAGGACGATCTGGGCATCAACGTCTCTGTGGGCATCGCCAACTCCAGGGTGGTGGCTAAGATTGCCTCCGACGCCTCCAAACCCGACGGGTTGATAGAAGTGCCGCCCGGCGGTGAGACTGCCTTTTTAGCACCCCTTCCCATCCGCCGGATGCCCGGTATCGGCGAGAAGACGGAGCCGGTGCTCAAGAGACTGGGAATTGACACCATCGGCAAGCTGGCTCGCGTACCCGCAGAGGAACTCAAAAAGCTGCTCGGGGGCCACGGCGAGCACCTGCGCAACATGGCGCTAGGGCTGGACGATAGCCCTGTGCTGCCTCCGGGAGAGGCCAAGTCCATGAGCCGCGAAACTACCTTTGCCGAAGACCTGCGCGACCGGACCGTGCTGGAGGCCACTTTACGCTACCTGGCGGAGCGAGTGGGGCGGAAGCTGCGTCAGAGCGGCAAGCTGGCCAGATGCGTTACCATAAAACTGCGCTACGCGGACTTCGCCACCATCACGAGGAACCACACGCTGCCGCAGGCGACCGTGGCCGACGGGGTCATCTTCGAGGCCGGGTTGAAACTGCTCCACACGGCGATGCTCAAAGAAAAACGGGCGGTGCGCCTTATCGGCATAGGTGTGACAGGATTTACCGAGGCCGGCCAGCAGCTCAGTTTGCTGGATAACTCGACCCTGAGGCTGGCCAAGCTGGATAAAGCGGTGGACCGCATACGCGAGAAGTACGGCTTCGGGGCCATACAGACAGGGCGCACCATGAAGCTGAGGGAGCTGTTCGAGGAGAACGAGCGTGGCTACAGCCTGCACACGCCGGGGCTGTCGAGATAATATCATGCTGGAAGCCCGCCTCGGGCGGGCCGAAGCATCCGGTGGGGGTAGGGGTTTCCCTCTTTGGAAAAGAGGGATTAAGGGAGATTCTTATTGGCTGGAGCCTATCGAATTGCTTTTGGAATCCCTCTCTTATCTCCCCTTTCCAAGGGGAGAAGCTTTTTCCTCCCTCAAAATGAGTTTTCTTTTGCCCCCCGCAGTGCTAATATCTCAATAATCGTTTAACCGGAGGTAAAGCGCTTTGAACCCCACACTTATCAAGGCTGTCATCGTTGTCACCTGCGCACTGGTTTCTTATTCCATCGCCATCATCACAGAGCAACGCAAGAAGTCCATCACTAAGTTTGTGCTGACCTTCCTGACGCTGGGTGTGACGCTGGACATTACCTCCACAGTTCTCATGATTATGGGTTCCAGCGGGATTACCTACCACGGCTTTATCGGCTGGTCGGCACTACTGGTCATGCTGGTAGACGCTATTTTGATATGGCGCTACTGGGTGAAAAACAAGAACGCGACAGTCTCGCGCGGCCTCAATCTCTACACGCGCTATGCTTATGCGTGGTGGGTGGTGGCTTACATCGCCGGAGCCATCATTGCCATGACTCTCAAATAACCAAAACAAAAAGGGGAGAGGTTTAAACCCTCCCCAATGATTTAATCGACCTCGCTTACTATCAGTCAACCCACTCGGCGGTTTCGACCAGTCCCGCGTAAGCGCCTTTCTCATCCTTTACGGCGATGTAGCGCACGCGCACCCTGCGCCCGTCTTTCTCGGTGGGGTATTCCGACACGCCTTTGCGCCCGCTTCTGAGGTCGTCAATAACCCTGTTCACCTCGTCGCGGCTCTCAGGTTTGTGGCAGTTCTGAACGGTTATGCCGAGAATGTCCGGCGTGCGGTTGAAAATGCGATAGTCGCTGTAGTAGCGGATGACATCGTGTTCATCGATGTAAGTGACGTCCAGCGGCAGGGCTGCAAGGACTTTAATCAGAGTATTTTCAGGCAATTCACCGGGCATGGTTTTTCCTCCAAACAGCTTGCCAGACTATAACATTTATGGCAGAGACATTTCCATACAGTCGCAGGGGAAACTCCTAAAGGAAAAGCGCTTAGGCTCAACCTCCCCA
>JBEKPN010000125.1:0-3352 GCA_049520695.1 Dehalococcoidales bacterium
CCATCCGAGGAGCCATGACCGCGCTTATCCAGGCCGAGGCGCTGGCTAAAATCGAGTACGTTTCCATAGCCGATACCGTCAGCTTGCAGGAACTGGAACAAATACGCTCGCAGGCGCTGGTGTCGCTGGCTGTGAGGGCCGGCAAGACGCGCCTTATAGACAATATCGTGCTCGGCTGAGCCTCATTTCATGCACTCGGTGTTGACACTCAAGCCTACTAAAAGATACAATAGCAAGTCGTGCCGAGGTAGCTCAGCTAGGTAGAGCAGCGGACTGAAAATCCGCGTGTCCCCAGTTCGATCCTGGGCCTCGGCACCAGAAGTCGCACCTTGACAATCTGATGGCTTTCGAGCCGGAGTGGCGGAATAGGCAGACGCGACAGTCTCAAAAACTGTTGAGGGGCAACTCTCATGTCGGTTCGATCCCGACCTTCGGCACCATGAAACGCCGGTGTTCGGTGCCGAGTTGTGTAGTGGTAGCACGAAGGACTTTGGATCCTTTTGCCCAGGTTCGAATCCTGGCTCGGCAGCCAAGTTTCTATACTCCCCGATAGCTCAACGGTAGAGCGGGCGGCTGTTAACCGCTAGGTTCTAGGTTCGAATCCTAGTCGGGGAGCCAATTTTGACGACTAGCGCAAGCTAAAGGATAGGCAATGGTACTTTCTCCGACATTCCAGCCTTCTTTCATTCAAGCGTACCACCAGCTCGGGCAAGCTGGATTAGTTACTCCGGACATGCTTACAAACTATTCAAAGGCAAACTACAACGGACTCCACAGTAAGCTCAACTACGCATTAATAAAGGCAGGCATATTAAGTGGATATTTTGCCATTCCAGAATTCAAGTTGAGACTAAAAGAGCCATTGAAGACGTCAAAAGGTAAGTTTCAGTGGCTTATCCAAGTAGATACCGCGCTGTTTGAGAATAACAGCTTGAAGGGAGTTGGCGAGGTTTTCACACTAGATGAAATACATGGGTGTGTCCCAAAGGAAGAGTTCGCCCTAAAGTGGCAAACGCCTCATGAAAAACTTAACCATATCGTTCGCCATTTTCCGAGTTTGTTCATAATCATAATTAACGTTATACCAGGTGAAGCCACAATGCCCAATTGGGCGGGTATCAAAGACAGGACGCTTGACCAGTGGAGACAGGCTTGGAGTGAAATGGCTCAAGGTTTGGCCGGGGATAAGACATCGGTTTATCATTTCATGATTAGTGAGAGCGGGGTAGAAATTCAGGAATACCCCTCAAGTAAAACCCAGAAGCATTGAATTTAAGTCAAACATTTCCCGCAACTCAGAGATATTAACTTGTAAATCAAAGCGGTGGTTGGTGAATAAGTCTAATAAGGGGAGCCAATTTTTTACGGAGGATAGTCTTGAAAGTTTTGGGGATTGACCCAGGCACTACCTCTTTTGATCTCTGTCTATTAGACGATAAAGAAGTCAAATACGAGGAAAGTCTGCCTTCAGTTGCTGTGGCACAACACCCAGAAGAAATAGCTCAAAAATGTCTTGACCTCAAGCCGGATGTCCTGGTAGCCCCCTCCGGCTATGGTCTTCCCAATCGGAGATTGAGCCAGCTCAGCCAGCGGGAATTGTTCGAAACCACCCTGGTACGAGAAGGAGAAAACATCCCTGTCCTGGAGGGGATGAAAAAACTCTTTACCATACTCAAGGAGGCTGGTACGGATGCCATTTTCCTACCTGGAGTTATTCAGTTGCCCACCGTCCCACGTTGGCGTAAGTTCAACAAGATAGATATGGGCACAGCCGACAAAATGTGTATCGCAGCCCTTTCGGTGGAGCTGACTGCCCCCGCTAAGGGAGGGTATTCCCATGTTGACCATATCGTGGTCGAGTTAGGCGGCGGTTACAACTGCGTTATGACCATCAAAGAAGGCAGGCTTATCAACGGCATTGGGGGCACCCTCTTTCCGGGCCCAGGCTATAGAAACGCCGGGGCGATGGATGGTGAGGTCGCCTATCTGTTGGGTGGATTTCAAAAGGGGTTGCTCTTCGAAGGTGGCGCCGGCTATTTGGCTGGTATTGAGAATCTGGATATCGCTGCCTTTAACGGCGATAAACATCCCGATGCCTTCAACAGCTTCGTCGAGGGCGTCCTCTTTGCCGTGTGCAGCCAGCGCCCCCTGCTGGCGAGCCGCGAGGTTTATCTCTCCGGCCAATTAAGCAGGTATTCAAATATCTGTGACCCCATCATGCAACGCCTTGAAGGACTGGACTATGTGGTCAAACCACTGCCACTACTCTCGCATGGCAGCAAGGCGGCGGCACAGGGATACGCCGTGGTAGGCAACGGGCTATCTTGTGGTGTTTATAAACCGCTGGTCAGGCATATGATGATTGATAAAGCGGAAGGTTCCGTGCTGGATTACATCCACTGGAAATTACCGTGAATAAGCCGATTTACATAGACTGGGCTATTGCCAACAAGTGCAACCTGAGTTGTCAATACTGCGTTGGTATGGAAGAAGCCGAACTCTCACGCGCGCAAGCAGTCAAGGTGGCTCGGGATATTATCGAGCTTAAGCCGCGCTGGGTCATCCTGGAAGGCGGCGAACCACTGCTGCGCGATGACATCTACGATATCGGAGCCATGTTCAAGAGGAATGGCATTGATGTCTATGTCATAACCAACGGCAACGCCTTTACATCAGAAAAGTTGAAGAAGCTGGCATCCTTTTCACCAAAAGTCCTTTTCAGCATTGACGGGGCCGACGCCAGCACTCACGAGGCTATTAAGAGAGGATCCATATTCGATACCGCCCTGAAATGGGCCAGTGAGTGCGCCTCTAATGGCATCTTTCAGGGAATCACCGCCGTTCTTTCCAGGCAAAACCGCGCTCAGGTCAAGGGCCTGATAGACCTGGCTGAGAAATTAGGGGGGAGGGAAATTATATTCCTGCCGCTCAAACCTTTCGGTGATGATGAGTTTTCGCTCGAATACTACCGACGTCATGCTCTATCGCCCCGGGAGCAAGAGGAAACCATAAAAGAGATATATTCCTATCCAACGCGTCTCAATATCTTCTATGACGAGCCGTTTTTGTGGAATATTTCGTACAAACATGACCTCCGTCTCAGCAAGACCGATGGCGGAGTCACCATCCCCGATGTCGCCGGCTGTGCATCTGCCTACTCTCTCTATATACAAACGATGGGCGATGTCAGACCCTGCATGTTCTCCCCACGCAAACTCTCTTTTGGCAACGCCACCAGAGAGCCTTTAACCCAGATTTGGCAGAGGATGCAGGCAAGTCAGGTACTTAGCGCCTGGTCCGACCAGCAAACCAGAAGAGGAGCTTGCGGACAGTGTAATCAGTTCGACAGTTG
>JBEKPN010000126.1:0-3298 GCA_049520695.1 Dehalococcoidales bacterium
AGAGAAGCTGAAGCTCAAGAACGTGGCTAACGGTCAGACCTTCGAGCTCAAGCTCGACGGCGTCTTCGTGTCCATCGGGCTTAAACCCAACACGGACTACCTCAAAGGACTGGTGGCACTGGACGAAGCCGGCATGATAGTTGTGAATGACAGGATGGAGACCAGCGTGCCTGGTATCTTCGCCGCCGGAGACATACGCCACAACTCCATACGCCAGACCATCGCCGCAGCCGGTGACGGAGCGGTGGCAGCCTTAAGCGCTGAGAAGTGGATAGACAAAAAGACTTGCGTGATCTAAATGACATTCTCCCGACGCAAGCATCGGGATATCTCAGTAATCTTAGTTGATCTTTGTGAATCTGAACATATTCTGTGACACAACCTTTCTCTTTAACCAAGTTTCCGACATCTATTTTACTAGACTCGCCGCAAGCGGCGAGGAACCGGACCCTAATGGGATTAACTGCGTTTGAAGTCAGTATTACATGGGATAATCACAACCTCACATATTCGGTCTTATTTGTAATAAACAATAATCGGCCATTACGCGAGGTATGGACGTCTCTCATCAAAAACGCATTCTTTAAAAAAACCTGCGCCTGAAGTAGAGCGCCACGTTGACCAGGATGATAAGTGCCGGTACTTCGATGAGTGGCCCGATAACAGTGGCGAAGGCCTCGCCGGATTGCACGCCGAAAATGGCGATGGCGACGGCGATAGCCAATTCGAAGTCGTTGGATGCGGCGGTAAAGGATACGGCAGTCGTCTGCGGATAGGTGGCACCCATCTTTCGGGCGATGAAGAAAGTGACAAACCACATGATAACGAAATACAACGCCAGGGGCAGCGCGATGCGCGCCACATCCAGCGGCAGCGCGATGATATGCTCGCCTTTTAGAGAGAACATCACGATGATGGTAAAGAGCAACGCCGCAGGGGTGATGTAGCTGATCCTGGGCACGAAGGTTTTTTCGAACCACTCCCGGCCTCGGGCTTTAATCAGGCCATAGCGGCTTATAACACCGGCAATTAGCGGTATGCCCAGGAATATGAACACCACTCTGGCTGATTCAGCAATGGAAATGCTGGCGGAGATCTCTTTCACCAGCCCCAGTTTGGGAAGTAAAAAAGCGATAAAAATGAAGATGTACAGTGCGTAGAAGAACATCTGAAAAAGCGCGTTGAAGGCCACCAATCCCACCACCAGATCCCGGTCGCCCTTGGCCAGGTCGTTCCAGACTATGACCATAGCGATACAGCGGGCGAGCCCGACCAGGATGAGACCAACCATATATTCGGGCATATCATGCAAAAAAAGAACGGCCAGGCCGAACATCACGAGCGGTCCGACTATCCAGTTCTGCACCAGCGAAAAGGTAAGCAGTTTCAGGTTCTTGAGCACCTTGGGCAGCTGGTCGTAGTTCACCTTGGTGAGTGGCGGGTACATCATCAGGATGAGGCCGATAGCGATAGGGATGGAGATGGCGCCAGCCTGGAGCGAGGTAATAGTATTGGTCACCCCCGGGGCGATTTGCCCCAGCAGGATACCGAAACCCATGGCCAGGAATATCCACAGCGTAAGGAAACGGTCCAGTACTGACAACTTGGCAGCAACTGATTTTTCCGGGTTCATGGCAATGTGCTCCTTTCTTGATAAGGGCCTTTCAAAATCAAGGATTGCTGGCTCCGCCAGCGGTATTGTAGCTTATCGGCCATTTTTATTCTCGTCAACCCGGTTGATGTTATTGACTTTTGGTTCTTTGAGATGTACACTTCCCTAGATTACTTAATGCGCATAATAGATTATATCATACTTTGGCAACAATGTCTATTATTATTGCTTAAATACGTTCTCAAGTAGTATCGTCGAAACTCTGGGATAAAATCATGATTGAGAAGGAGACAGAACAATGATAAGGAATTACGTCCTTCCGTCGAAAAAAGGTGCGACCCGCTATTTGTTCTTCTCCGGTAAGGGCGGGGTCGGTAAAAGCACCATGAGCTGTGGCACCGCGGTCTGGCTGGCCGATAAAGGCTTCAAAACACTGCTGGTCACTACCGATCCGGCTCCCAATTTGAGCGATATTTTCGGGCAAAACATCGGTCATAAAGTTACGCCCATTGACATGGCCCCGAATCTCTGGGCGATCGAGATTAACCCGGGCATAGCGTCCGAGGAATATCGCGAAAGGGCTATTGCTCCGGTGCGTGATATCCTCGATGAAAAGCAGCTTCAAGTCATCATGGAGCAGATGAAAAGCCCCTGCGTCGAAGAAGTGGCTGCTTTCGACAAATTCATAGAGTTTATGGATGACCCGCAATATGACGTGGTCATCTTCGATACGGCTCCCACCGGGCACACCATCCGCCTCCTCGAGTTGCCCAGTGGCTGGACTAAAGAGATTTCTAAGGGGGGTTCTACCTGCATTGGCCCCAGCTCTTCACTCCAGGGCGCCAAGCTAAAGTATGAAAAAGCCATCTCCCATCTCCAGGATAGCACCAAGACCTCATTTGTGTTCGTCCTGAAAGCCGAAAACTTATCCATACTGGAAACTCAGCGCAGCCGGCAGGAACTGGGTGAGCTGGGTATCAAGATTAATCTGCTTATTATTAACAGCCTGTTCCCGGCAGAAGCCTGTACCGATGACTTCTTCAAGAAGAAGTTGGCCGAGCAGGAACATCACCTGGCGATCATCGACGATCAATTCAAGGGCATAGAAAAAGTCAGGTTCCCCTTGATGCCCTCCGAACTTAACGGTTTCAAGCTGTTGGAAGTAGTCGGAGGCTACCTTTTTGAGGATACCGCCCAGACTTTCCCATTTGACGATTCCTCGCACCAGAAATCCGCCGGCATGTCTTTGCGTTACGACCGCGAAAAGATATATTCGCTGCTCTCTCCAGCCGCGGGTGAAAAGACCAGGTACGTATTCATCACCGGTAAAGGCGGCGTGGGTAAAAGTACGGTTGCTTGCATGACCGCGCTGCACATGGCGGAAAAAGGGTTCAAAACGCTCATTCTAACCACTGACCCGGCATCCCATCTCGAAGCCATTTACGGCGACGTACCTCGTTCAAGAGATCAGGAAGTACCTCCCCGCGAATCGTCGCGGGGACTAGCAGCCCGTTGGAGAGTGTGTCGATTTTCCGCGGACGAGCCCCCTTCGACTTCGCTCAGGACAGGCTTCGGGACGCCGCCATTCGGGACGCCGCCAGAAGAGCGCCCGCAAAGGACACGACCTGCGGCTGACGTCACTCAATGATCACCCGTCATGCGATTCGCCACCGAGCGGAACTGGGC
>JBEKPN010000127.1:0-3272 GCA_049520695.1 Dehalococcoidales bacterium
GAAAAGTGTAACACAGGACTCGTTAGATCGGCAACGCGCAACCACTATTGAGAGGTAAATAACCGGCTCTGGATTTCCTTCTGCTCCTATTTGCGCAGCGTGGCGATAAGCCGGTTGGGCTTGATAAGCAGGTCCAGCGCCGCATTGATGTCAGGTGCCACCACGTCACAGGCGGCCATAGCTTCAGCCGAAGTGCCTTCATTCCCGAGAACGCATATCCCCAGTCCGGCCGCCTTGAGCATCGAGACATCGTTCGCCCCATTCCCGATGGAAACCGTATTTTCCGCCCCCAGTTGCTGCACCAGCTTTAACTTTTGAGTACGTTCGTCACCGGCGCTGATCTTATGCATCTTGACTTTAAGAATTGCGGCCAGTTCCTGCGCTTTGCCGTGGGTATCGGCAGTAATAATCAGGATTTCCACGCGTTCGCGTAATACATCAATCCTCTCGCACACGCCCTCTATTAGCCCGCCGTCCACCGACAGGGTGCCGTTGAGGTCCAGAGCGAGATAACGCATCTCTAAAACGCCACGGCCGGGTATGTCTACTCTAATCATGCGTTTCACTCCACAACCAACTAAGCGCCGCTTAAGTCATGCAGGCGGGCCATCACGTCGTCAATGGTCTCGTCGTCGGTGGAAGCACCTGCCGTCACGCCTATCTTTCCCTTGTTCTTGAGCCAGGCCGGATCGATCTCGGCTGCCGTTTCAATCAGGCGCGTATCCGCCACCGTGGAACACAACTCGAAGAGGTGCTTGGTGTTGGCGCTGTTGCGCCCGCCGATGACGAAAACTATATCTGAATCCTGCGCCATTTTGAGAGTATCAGCCTGGCGGCGGCGGATGTCATGGCAGAGGGTATCGATTATGCGTATCTCGGCATCCTTGACCAGCGCTATGTCTATAACATCCTTGACGAAGCGGGAAAAGGCTTCGGGTATCTGCGTGGTCTGGGAGAGGAGCCCCAGCTTGCGCGGAAGCTCCTCCAGCTTGACTAGGTCGCGGATGTCCAGCGTCGCCATGCCCTTCCCTTCAGCCCATCCCAGTATGCCCTTGACCTCCGGATGGTTCACATCACCGAAGACGATAGTGTAAAAGCCGGCCTCGGCCAGCCTGCGGGCGGCCACCTGGGCACGTTTGACAAAGGGGCATGTGGTATCGATGGCGGTCAGACCGCGGGATTCGATTTCCTCCGTAACTCTTGGGCCGACGCCGTGCGCGCTGATAACCACGGTTTTCCCTTTTACATCGGAGACATCGTCAATGATGCGTACGCAATGGTCGGCAAGCTTCTTAAGCACCTGCTGGTTGTGTACCAGGGCACCCAGCGTCTCCACGCCACCCTGCTTATCGGCTACATCGGTTATAATGTCAATGGCGCGACGCACACCCATACAAAAACCGATGTTGGAAGCCTTTTTTATCCTGATTGGCATGAGACTATCCCCAACAGACCGATATAGTTTTCCTGCACAATTTAACACGAAACTGGCTTGCTGTAAATAATGAAGGGCAGATGTGCCCTTCTGACAGCAGTTGCTTAACCTCCCGCTTTGCTCCATAATAACCTTAGAGCTATGAACACACTCAGCATCGGCAAGATACGGGGTCTGCAACAGATAGCCAGTGAGGATGGCGTCTTTACCATGTGCGCCATGGACCACCGCGGCTCGCTGGAGAGCGTGCTCTGCGCCCCCGGGCGCACCGATAATTGTCCCCGCGATATGACGGATTTCAAGCTGGAGCTCTGCGAGGCGCTGGCCCCTCAAGCCAGCGCCGTGCTCCTCGACCCCATCTATGGAGCGGCGCAGTGTATTGCGCGTGGGTTCATCCCTAAAACCTGCGGCCTGCTGGTAAGCCTGGAGGCCACCGGATACACGGGCAACAGCCAGCATCGCGAGACGCACCTGCTAGAGAAGTGGAGCGTGGCTAAACTCAAACGTATGGGTGCTTCCGCCGCCAAGATGCTCGTCTATTACCGGCCTGACCTCAGTGAGCTGGCGCAGAAACAACTTCTTCTAGTTGGAGAGGTGGCGCGTGAGTGCCAGCGATGCGATATTCCCTTCCTGGTGGAACCTGTCAGCTACCCAATCGGGAAGGAAGTCGGCCACGCCAATAAGTTTGCTGAAATCAAGAGCAAAGTGGTTGTTCAAACAGCCACGGACATGACTTCGCTGCCTATCGACGTGCTCAAGGCAGAGTTTCCCGCCGACCTGAACTATAACACCAATGAATTGAAGCTGGTCCAATTCTGCGAGGAACTCAACGACGCAGCGCAAAAACCCTGGGTCATTCTCAGCGCCGGAGCTAGTTTCGAGCCCTTCCTGAAAGAGGTTGAACTGGCCTGCCACTGCGGAGCTTCTGGGTTCCTGGCGGGCCGCGCCGTCTGGCAGGAAGCCATCAGCATGACGGACTTTGAGGCGCGGCGAAAATTCCTGGCAACCGTTGCCACAGAAAGGCTCAAGACCCTCGCTGATGTGGCGCATAAATACGCGACTCCCTGGAATAAAAAACTGGGGTTGGAGGCTGCAAATCTAGCCGAAATCACGCCGGAATGGTATACGGCCTACTCAGAAAATATATGATAGCCACCATCACGCTGAATCCTTGCTTGGATAAATATATCTCGGTGTCACACCTGGAAATGAATGAGACCAACCGCAGCCAGGCTGTCACCCAGTATGCCGGAGGCAAGGGACTGGACGTTTCGCGCGCAGTCCATGAGATGAGAGGGGAAACCATGGCCTTTGGTTTCGCCGGCGGCAACGAAGGCATCACACTTACGACGCTGCTGGCGCAGGAGGGGGTACCCTTCTCTTTTATCCCCATCAATGAAGAGACGCGCAGTTGCTATATCATAAACGAGACGGATTCAGCCCAGCAGATGCGTATCAGTACACCCGGACCCAGTATAAGCATGCAGGAGGTCAACAATCTGACAAGTGTCGTCTGGGAGACGCAGCCTTCTCCTAAGCTCCTCGTTTGCGGGGGTTCGGTGCCGCCCGGACTTCCGGCGGATGTTTACGCCATCATTATCCGGAAGACGCGGCGGCACGGTATAAAAACCATCCTGGACTCATCGGCTATCTACCTCAAAGAGGGCATCAAGGCACACCCCTTCCTGACCAAGCCGAACGTGCGAGAGGCTGAGGGATTGCTCGGCAGGACACTGGCGTCCGAAAAAGACATCGCGGATGCCGCTCGCGAGATGGTGAATATGGGAGTTGAGATAGCAGTGATTTCACGAGGAAAAGACGGGCTGGTGGCTGCCGA
>JBEKPN010000128.1:0-3250 GCA_049520695.1 Dehalococcoidales bacterium
AGGTCGGGGAGAGGCAAAGAGATTTTGAAGTGGGCGCAGCACGTGCGCCAAAGCCTCAGGGCTTAGTTTCGACGCTCAGCCCGCGCATTCGGTAAGGCTCGTCAGGCGAATCGATTCCGCCACCGCCGCCTTGGTGTACGACTCTTGGATCATATCCGATGACCTCCTTGCAGTATACAGATTCCTTCACAGCGCCCTGAGGATTCATTCCAGCACCACTTGTCGGACCGCGCGCAGCGCGGCCCGGATGTCATTTGCGGTCGTCTTTTGCCCAAGCGCAAATCGGACCGTGCCTTCGGGGAAGGTGCCGATCGTTCGGTGGGCTGCAGGTGCACAGTGAAGACCCACGCGACACAACACGCCAAACTCTTCGTCCAGGCGCAAACCGATCTCCGAGATGTGTCTATCGGCAGCGGTAAACGAGAGCGTCGCGACTTCAATTAGCCTCAATCATCATGCAACTGCTATACTCCTTTGATGACAAATCTACTTTTCGGCACAGCCGGCATTCCTCTCAGCACCTGGCCGCAGGAAACCGGCGAAGGCATCCGCCGCATAGCCGCGCTGGGGCTGGACTGCATGGAGGTGGAATTCGTCCAGGGCATCTATCTCAACGAGGCCCAGGCGAAGGCCATGGCCGGCATAGCCCGAAATAACAGGATCAAGCTCTCCGTGCATGCGCCTTACTACCTCAACTTCAACGCCCACGAGCGCTCCAAACTACATTCCAGTCAGGGTATGCTGCACAAGGCCGCCAAAATCGCCAGCCTTTGCGGGGCAAAAAGCATTGTTTTCCACCCCGGTTTTTATCTGGGAGACCCGCCTAAACGGGTATACGAAACGGTTAAAACAGCCATCAGGGAGGTGCTGAACAAGCTGGATGACGACGACAATCCCATCATCCTCCGGCCTGAGAGTGCCGGCAAGCCCACCCAGTTCGGCACCATAGATGAGATAATCCGGCTTGCCAGCGATCTGCCAAGGGTAGCGCCGTGCATAGATTTCGCCCACTGGCACGCCCGCACCGGCGGCAATAACACCTACGGGGAATTCAGCGGCCTGCTGAGGGGTCTGCAAAAAAACCTGGGAGAGGCGGTACTGCAGGACATGCACATCCACGTTTCCGGCATAGAATACGGCAAGGGCGGCGAAAAAAAACACCTTCCTGTACGCTCATCCGACCTGCGATATGAAGATCTCCTGAGGGCACTGAAAGACCATGGAGTGGGCGGGACGGTCATCTGCGAAAGCCCCAACCGTGAAGAGGACGCCCTGTTGCTGAAAGAGAGCTACCAGAAAGTTTAGCGGTTTTAGCCTAGAATCCCAACGATCACCAAGCGCAAGCCAGCCAGTACCAGCGCCAGGACCAGAAGGCGAATCAGTATCAGACCCCTGACCTTGGGTGACAGCCAGGCCCCCACCTGGGCGCCCGGTATTACGCCAAGCGCTATCCAGAGGAGTATTTGCCAGCTCCCGGCATAAGTGCCAGAAGCTGCATGGGTAAGCGTGCCGGTAAGGCCGGTAAAAACCAGTATGAAGTGCGAGGTGGCCGTGGCGATATGCGCCGGGAAGCCCAGGACGTAGATGAGCATGGGAACATGGATGATGCCGCCGCCGATACCCAGCAAGCCAGCTATGAAACCAATGCAGAAACTGAGTGCCACACCCAGCGGCCGATTACAGGAATAGACGAACTTTTCCCCGCTACGGTCCGTTATCACATTGACGGAAGCTCCGGGAGTCGCTGGCGGAGTGCTGCCCGTTTTGGGTCGCATCCATATAATGGCTGAAAATATGAGCAGCATGCCCCCAAAGATAATCTCAAAAACCCTTTGCGGCAGATAATGTAGCGTCCATACCCCGAAAATGGTCCCCGGTATTGTAGCCAGGGCGAACATAATACCGTTGCGGTAGTCTATACGACGCTGTCGCGCGTAAGCGGTCGTGCCTGAAAGCGCGTTCAGAAAGACGATCCCCATAGTAATGCTGGTAAGTGCCTCAGGCTGTGCCTGGGGATACAGGAGCAGCAAAACGGGTGTCAAGACCACCGCCCCACCGATACCCACGAGAGTGCCGTAGCTGCCGGCCAGAAAACCCAGCCCCACCAGGAACAATATTAGAGGAACACCGCTTAAAAATTCAGGATTACCCATAAGCAGAATAATTGACTCAGGTCACATCCAGCATTTCGATTTGAGAGTAATATTAAGATATAAAGTAAAACAAAGCAAACATTCACGCCTGACACAAGGCAAACTTCAAGCGCGTTTTCAGCCTCGGAGCCTGTTTTGTGTTATACTGGTATGAGCATAAGGTAGGAGCTTTTCCCATGAAAATTAACTGGAAACGCAGCATAATCATATATCTGATAATTATCGCGGCCGCGGTTACTTTTTTCACAATTGTGCTGCCGGGCACGGCCACCAAACCTACGAAGATAGATATTTCCCAGGTAGTCACCATGTCGCAAGCGGGCGAAATCAAGTCCATCGAGATCAACGGCGACACCCTTAACATCACCGGCACGGACGGAACAACCTATACGTCCACAAAAGAATCCGGCGCTACCATTTATCAGATAACAGGACTTGACCTGACCGGTGTGAGTGTCAGCGTAACACCACCCGCCGGAATCGACTGGGGCAACATCCTGCTCAGCATTGTGCCTTTTATCTTAATCGGCATATTCTTTTTATTCATCTTCAACCAGGCCAAGGGCGCCAACAACCAGGCCATGAGCTTCGGGCGTTCACGTGCCAGGCTCTTCAGCTCGGATAAGCCCACGGTGACCTTTGAGGACGTAGCCGGGGTCGAAGAAGCCAAGCAGGACCTGCGCGAGGTGGTGGAATTCCTTAAATCGCGCGAGAAGTTCCAGGCGCTGGGCGCACGCATACCCAAAGGCGTACTGCTCATAGGTCCGCCTGGAACAGGCAAAACGCTGCTGGCGCGCGCTGTGGCCGGCGAAGCCGGTGTGCCCTTCTTCTCCATCAGCGGTTCCGAGTTCGTTGAGATGTTCGTCGGCGTGGGCGCTTCCCGCGTGCGCGACCTCTTCGACCAGGCCAAGCGCAACGCTCCCTGCATCATCTTCATAGATGAAATCGACGCCGTAGGCCGCCAGCGCGGTGCTGGTCTGGGCGGCGGTCATGACGAGCGCGAACAGACGCTCAACCAGATACTCGTCGAGATGGACGGCTTCGATACCAACGTCAGTGTCATCGTGATGGCGGCCACAAATCGTCCTGACATTCTC
>JBEKPN010000129.1:0-3101 GCA_049520695.1 Dehalococcoidales bacterium
CGTGGGTTTATTTTTGTCGGGCTACAGCGCTCGTGCATCGGGGCGGCAGGAACCATCCTCCTCACCTCACTGGTATGGGCATCTCTGCACCTCCAGTACAACATCATCGGCATGGCGACCATCGTCATCTTCGGCATTGTGCTGGGTGTGGTGAGGCTCAAGACCCGCTCGCTGTGGAGCACAATCCTGCTCCATTCGTTGTGGAATTTCGTGGCGCTAGTGGCAACAGCTGCTTCGCTGCGGGGTTGATTCTGAGTTTTTATCCTGACCCATCCGCACATCAGGGTGTGCGATATTAATGGTTTTCCCGTAGCGAGATTATCTGGTGCTTGTTAATAGCCACAAACGGGCGTTCACCACGAAAACCGGAACCATTCGTTATTACCACGTCTGTCACGGGTAAAAAGGCTTTTCGTTCGTTGAGTATTGTCATCACGCTCTGGTCGCTGGCACAGTATACGCTACCAACTACCATGTATGAATGAAGTTCGATGGTAACACGCCTAGGCATCTTGCTGACAAACGGGTAGACTTTGGGGCCGGGTGCGGCTCCGATGCCCCGCCCGGTGTTGGTGTCGGTAAACGCAATGAGATCGATAGCGGATTTCCTGAAGTACAGTTTTGGTGTATCCTGGCCAGCAACAGCGCCGGACTCCATCAGTTCAAGAAAACTTTTGTCATCTGCGTCAGCGGGGGAAAACAGGTTATTCAGCAGGTCGAGTACACGGACTATAGACGGGCAAGGCATTTTGCCTGTTTTGACCGGCGACTGCGTATAGACCTCAAACTCCAAAAGGTTCTCACCCTGGTTCTGATTAATCATCTTTTCGTCAGCCATCTCTTTCTGGTCTGTAACTTGTTCGGATGTTAAATAAACGTAACCAAGGAGAAAAAGTCAAGAAATTATGGGTTTCTTTTAACCCCCTGGCTCAATCGCCTTAAACCCATGATAGCACTAGTATCTCATAGGAGCAACATATCTTTAACTGTCGGGAATTTACTATAAACCCTTGAATGCGGTATTTCAGGAGCCAGAGGATTCCGTGAGCTTGCTTTCAGGTATTCGCCGCAATATGGCCGGGGCAGCGACACGATAAAGCGCTACTTGGCGGAACCGAGCATGTTTTGCCCGGCGGCTCTGGCCAACTGGAAGCGTTTAATCAGCATCAGTGAAAACAAACTGAGTGGATAGACAGCTGCCGCTCCCGCACCGTTCTGAATGAGCGCCACGAAGAAGACTGTGAGCACCCCGACGGCCGTGCCAAACCCGTGGCGATGTGTGATGATACCAGCCAGCGCCGCAGCTACCAGGCCGTAACATAAGGGCCAGAGCATGACGGCGGCCAGAGCGCCGGCCATGGCGGTGGCTCCGAGTCCTCCCTTGAACCGCAGAAATATCGACCAGTTGTGCCCGGCCATGGCGGCCAGTCCACAAAGCATGGCGATGGAAGTCGAATGAGTGAGCGCGCGGGCGAGTATCACGGCTGTGGCGGCGAACGTGATATCCATTAAAACGGCAAGTGCATAGGGAAAAGCCCCAAGCTTATAATAGACAGCCGCTGCGCTGATGGTACCATCCGGCTCACTGCGCATATCCTGCTGGCCGAACAACCTGACCACTATCCAGGCGGATGATACCGAGCCAAGCAGGTAGCTGGCGACAACGCTCAGAACCAAAGGCATAGACTTATTTCCTCCAGCACCTTAAGGATAACCAAAAATCATATTAAAAATCAAGTGGGTTGGTATCACTTGGGACTAGTATAACACCGAAAGGCCTCACGTGCTAAATCGCAAAAAGCCCAATATTTACTGGATGCTTACGCCCTCTTGACGCACTCCTGTCTCTCAAGTATCATAGGCTGATTCTCTCGTCCATTAAGAAAGATGATGCCGATGTTGCCCCTTTTAATAGGTTCTTTGGCCCCCGTTGGATGTCTCATCGGCGCTTTTGTCTGCCTGCGGCGCAAGCGCCTCATCGACGACCTGCCCACCTCCAAGACGCAGGGCGTGTTCATCGGGCTTACCGAGCTCAAAGGCAGCGCCGAGAGTGAGACCCCGCTAACCAGCTACCTCGGCGGCATACGCTGCGTGCAGTATGAATGGAAGGTGGAGGAGCACTGGTCGCGTACAGTGACCTATGTGGATTCCAAAGGTGTGCACACGCGCACAGAGAGCGGCTGGACTGTTGTTGCCAGGGGCGGTGAAAACCCTCTCTTCTACCTCAAGGACGACACCGGCATCATCCGCATCGTCCCTGAGGGAGCTTCTATCCACGGTGTGTCCAGTTTTGACCACACTTGTGGTATAAAAGACCCCGTTTATTTCGCCAAAGGGCCGGCTTCCGCCATAGCCAATTCCACACACCAGCGCCGCTTCAAGGAAAGCGCTCTACCACTGCATGTCCTCCTCTATATCATGGGGCAGGCCCGCGAGCGAGAAGACGTGGTGGCAGCTGAGATTGCGCGCGATAAAGGCGCCCCCATATTCATCATCTCCACCAAAACCGAGAAACAGATTACTACCACTTACGTCTGGTTGATATGGCTTTGGCTTATACTGGGATTGTCCGTCGCCATTGGAGGGGCTTTTATATCCAGAGCCATAAATACCGTAGCCTCGGAAGCATCTGTGCAACCTTTCATTATCGCTGGCGGAGTTTACCCTTTTGCACTGGCCCTCGGATGGACCTGGACGGTCTATAACAGCCTGGTTGCGCTGAGGAACCGCGTCAACCAGGCCTGGTCGCAGGTAGATATCCAGCTCAAACGGCGCGCCGACCTCATCCCTAACCTGGTTAAATGCGTCGAGGGCTACAGTTCACACGAGAAGTCCATTCAGGAGCTTGTTGCTGCGATGCGCAGCCAGACAGAGATTGGTGTGGAGAAGAGGGACCTCAGGGGTTACGGCCCAGCCCTTTTGGCGGTTGCGGAGCGTTATCCCTTACTCAAAGCCGACCAGTCTTTCCTGGCGCTGCAAAAGTCTCTATCAGACACGGAGCAGCGCATTGCGCTGGCCCGCGGCTACTTCAATGACATCGTCACCTTCTACAACACGCGGCTCGAAGTCATACCTGACCGTTTCGTCGGCAGGATGGCGCG
>JBEKPN010000130.1:0-3026 GCA_049520695.1 Dehalococcoidales bacterium
CGCGGCGAATCAATATTCACCTTGATAATTGATACATTGTGGCCATTGTCTTTTTCAAACAAATCAAGTTGAGTTTCAGATTGTGGAATCACCACAAGGGGACGGTCTTTATGTTTTAACCAACTCTTGATTTGTTTCCCCAATAATGTAGTTCCTGGTTCCTCGATATATAGAACGCCCCATTTCTTTTGTTTTCTTAATCGTTTCTCTAATATGCTTGCTTGAGTGGATTTGCCGCACCCTTCTCCACCCTCAAAAGTAATAAACAAAGCCATCGATTATCTTCCTTCGCGGTATATAATAACATGGCGAGCTTTCGACTGGTAGCCCTTGCCACAGCCTTCGCCACCCTCGAAAGTGATAAAAATAGACACTAACGGCCTTCTCTATAAATCATGACGTGGCGGTTGGGCTCGCGTCCTAGGCTCTTTGATGACAGCTTGTTTCTTTCGGCGATGAGATGCTGCAACCGCCTGATGTAGGCGCCCTGGGGATTAAGCTCTACCGGCTCATCTCCTTTGTGTAGTACCTCCGTCGCCGCTTTTTCGGCCTCGCGCAGTGCCGTCGTCAGCGCCTCCTGTCTATCCTGCGACGGGCTCGTTTCGCGCACCGTGGAGGCCTGAGGGTGCATGGTCGCCAGCATATGCCTTAGCTGCATGGGTGTATGTGTTCTCAGTACGTAGATGGGCACGCCGTGAGCTTCCGCATCGCGTATTTTTTGCGGTTTCCTACGGAAGTAGCTCCTGGAAGTGACCATAAGCCCCGCGGTACGCAGGTCGTCGGTGATATTAAGCATCAACGCCATTTCTCTGGCTTCTTCTTCCAGCCGCTGGCGATTGATACCGAAGAGATACATGCGCGGAGCTTCCTTCTGCTTTTCTGCGGAGCGTTCTGTGGTGACGTCTTTGCCGTGCTGCGGCGATTCCTGCTTTTCTATCTGCACCGCACCGTTTTCCAGCCAACGTATCTCGGTAGGCGGCGGTTGTCCTCGCAGACTGGAATCCACTGCTTCCGCAGTGTCGGGATGAACGGCTACCTTGTACCTGTCCTGAATCTCTACCACTATACTGAAAGTGGGCGGTGATTTGCGCTCAAGGATGGTTTTCTGTGTGCCACGCCGTTTGGCTTCTTCGTCGCCCAGCGTAACCGCCTGTATACCGCCGATAAGGTCTGATAGCGTTGGATTTATCATCAGGTTTTCCAGCGTATTGCCATGTGCTGTGCCGATGAGCTGGACGCCGCGTTCGGCGATGGTTCGTGCTGCCATGGCCTCAAGCTCTGTGCCTATTTCGTCGATGATGATAACCTGTGGCATGTGGTTTTCTACGGCCTCGATCATGACAGCGTGTTGCTTGTTGGGCGTGGCTACCTGCATGCGGCGTGAGTGACCAATGGAAGGATGAGGAATATCTCCGTCTCCGGCGATTTCGTTGGAGGTATCCACGATGACCACACGCTTTTTCATGTCGTCGGCCAGCACGCGAGCGGCTTCCCTAAGCATAGTGGTCTTGCCTATACCCGGGCGTCCCAGCAAGAGGACACTTTTACCTGATTGAATCAGGTCTTCGATAATCTTGACGGTTCCCTGTACTGCACGTCCCACGCGGCAGGTGAGGCCTACGATGCGACCTTCGCGGTTACGTATTGCTGAAATGCGGTGCAACGTACGGGCTATGCCGGCGCGGTTATCGTCTCCGAAGCCGCTGATGCGAGAGGTGACATAATCAATATCTTCCTGGTTGACCTCATGGTCGTCGAGGATGGCATCCCTATCAGGGAAACGCGCTTCTGGAGGTCTACCAAGGTCGATTATTATCTCGAGGAGGCTGGCTATGTCATCCTGCTGAGACAAAGGCGTGCGTATGTGTGGAGGCAGCTTATCCAGTAAAGCCTGAAGCTCCTGGTTTATCCGGCTGATTTCAGGTTCACTGGTCTCGGGCTTGAGTGCTCTGGGCATTTTTATAGCTGTCCTCTTTGTATTTTATATCGCTCTAATAGCTTTAGCAAATGTCCGGTGAGCGCTTTATTGAGAGCAGAGGCCGTTTAGCAGGAATTCCTGGTCGGCGGGGGTATTCCGCCGGGGTCGGAGATACCTTTTCGATCACTACCAGACAACGCTTGTCTTTAAACTCAGATAGTTCGATGTTTTTCACTATGGATAGCCGGCCTCCCATAGCTGTGATGGCATTCAGACCTGCTGACAGTTCTGTTTCTATATCACCTTTTTTCTGCGCCACGAGATGTCCTTCGATTCGGCAAAAGGGCAACGTCAACTCGGCCAGGACTGCCATCTCAGCCAGTCCGCGTGCCACCGCTATGTCGAACTGTTCACGATAATCGGGCAAATGCGCCATTTCTTCAGCGCGTCCAGTGATGACCTTAACTCTTTGAAGCGTCAGGGACTGTACAATATGTTTCAGAAATTCCACCTTTTTGCCGGTGGACTCAAGTAGGACAAGGTCTATCTGCGGGAATACGATTTCCAACGGAATGCCGGGAAACCCGCCGCCACTGCCGACATCAATGATTTTGAAGCCGGCGGGAAGTGGTTCGGGTAGAGCCAAAACAATGGTTATAGAATCAAGGAAATGTTTAACCTGTACCTCATGATAGTCAGTGATGGCGGTCAGGTTTATGCAGCTGTTCCATTCTACAAGCTTTTCGTAATAGGTCTGAAAATTACTTATTTGCGCATGGGTTAGATTTATCCCCAGCTGGAAAGAACCCGCAATCAAATGCTCCATCTTAATGTTCAATTATCATCATTATACATCTATCATCATTATACATCTTTGCAATACTTTTATGTCTGTGTTATATTGGAACCAGTTAATTCCCGCTGGGGGTGCGAATAGCTGAGAGTCCGCCTGAGGTGGACAACCCCGGGACCTGATCTCGATAATGCGAGCGGAGGCAAGCGGAAAGTCTGTATGACCAGGGCCAGCGCCGTCCCCGCCAGCCTTGGTCTTAATGTTTTTAAGGTGAAATATGACACAACTCGAAATGGCAAGACAAGGCATAGTTTC
>JBEKPN010000131.1:0-2973 GCA_049520695.1 Dehalococcoidales bacterium
ATCTCATTGACGCGATGCATTCTAATATTGGCATCTTCTATAGTCACGGTAGGCTCGTTCAAGAAACTTTTAGGCTCCCTGACTGGTACTACGAAGATAAAGATGGAGGAACTCATCTTCATCTTGAAATCACTCCTCTCTTAGACCAGTATCTCAAGCCACAAACGCCCGTTGAGTTTAAAGTTGGAGTCTGGTTTACGAGTATTTCGCAGTAACTTTAGTGAAATCGCAGAGATGGGTAAGGAGATGGTAATTTGTTTGTAGTTATTTTACTTTACGAATTGTCAACTTGTTACAAATGATTATGTTTAGCTATTATTAATGACACGTTATGTTAAAATTCGGAGTTAACAAGATAGGAATGTAAATCAAAAGGGGCGGCCAAAGCCGCCCCCTTTGCTCAATACTCTAACCCAACTTTTAGATGACAAACTTGCCGTTGCGATAAAGGAGTTGCCCATCCACCCATATCTCCCCGCCCTGCCTCAAGTCACAAACCATATCCCAGTGAATAGCAGACTCGTTTTTTGAGCCGGTCTCAGGATAGCCGGCCCCCAATGCCATGTGGAAACTGCCGCCGATTTTCTCGTCGAAGAGTATCTCGCGTGTAAATTGCTGTATGCCCTCATTGGTACCAATGGCGAACTCTCCCAGGTAGCTCGAACCATCATCTGTATCCAGCGTTTTCAGCAGATAGTCTTCGTTTTTCTCGGCGGTGGCCTTGACCACCTTGCCCTCTTTGAACCATAAACGTATGCCAGTGACCTCGTGACCGGCCTCAATGGCGGGATATGAAAAATACACGTGGCCATTGGCGCTGTTTTCCACCGGGCCGGTGAAGACCTCTCCGTCGGGCACGTTCTTGTCACCGGCACAACTAATGAATTTACGCCCTGCGATGCTGAGGTGCAAATCGGTTTCCTTGCCTATGACATGCACCTTCTCCTTACCCTTAAGCCATTCCACGATGCGCTCCTGCTCCGCCGCCACCTTCTTCCAGTAGCCCACCGGGTCTTTCATATCCGGCATACAGGCTTGATAGACAAAATCCTCGTAGTCGGCCAGGCTCATCTCAGCGTCCTGCGCCATGGCGGCGGTGGGATATGGAGCTATTACCCAGCGGAACTCCCCGGCAGCCGTGCGACGCATCATGGTTTTCATCAGATCGGTGCGGCTTTGGTCGAACAGCACCGTCTTCTCCGAGGGCACACGGCTGAGCGCCTTACTGTTTTCACCGCCGAGTACAACGATGCGCACATCGTATTTTTCGGTTATGATACGGTGCAATTCATGCACGTACTCGATCTGCTCTTTCGAGCCGTAACGGTAGAGGAGCTCCTGCGTGTCCATCGAGCGTGGTATAACGATAGGATGCCCACCCGCCTGCAGTACCTTCGCATACAGAGCGTTGATTAGAGGGGTCGTGATATTTTCTCCGGTTATGGCCACTTTGTCGCCCGGCTTTACGGCTACCGAGTAGTTCACCAGCAGGTCGGCCAGTTTCTCCAGCCTTAAATCCGCCATTATTTTTTATCCTCCATTTAATAAATTACTTGCTTTTAATATTAGCAATAAGCGCATTGTCTAACAACGAATGCGATTGGCGATTGCAATATGTTACTGTAGGTATGTTAGCATGGTTGGGTGGGCTTGAAGGCGCTCCTTGCGGGACAGATCCAATAGGTTTATTCTCCAAGGATTTGCCCATATCCTGTGGTAGCTGCCTGAATTGCAGTAAGCAGGGCAGCTTTGACGGACGGCGAGACATTGTCCAGGATGGACATCAACTCCGCGATGTTCTTTGCTGAAGACTGTTGCAGCAGTTTAAGCAGAGTCGGGTCGGTAATGCCGCTTGGCGATATCTGAGGCTGAGGTAGTATGACGGTGGGACTCGGAACTGAGGCAGCCTGTGTAATTTGCGGCGGAGCATTGGCGATAACGCTTGGTGTAAGAGCAGACGCAAGCGCCGGGGTGGACGCAGAAGATGATGAACTGGTCGCGTCGTTCGTAGCCCCAACGGAGTTTGAGGTTGTAGTGGATTGTTCTGCGGCCGAGGTATCAACAGATGGTGCGCCAGCCTGCTTGGAACCATCCCCAAAGGTTGGTGCGCGCGCGGGCGCTGCGATGACAGAAACCATACTCAGGTCGCTCATGAACTGCTGTGTCAGGTCTTCGGTGGTTTTCACATCGCCGTGTTGTGCGGCATAAACAATCTCGCCAACCCTGCGGTCGGCTAGAGTGGCGTACATCCGGGCCTTGGCCGCCTGTGACGGCGTCATTGTGAGCTGTATGTTTTCGATAGTGCGCTTGACCTGGTAGAGCGTCTGGCCGGGCATGCTGCCCGATGATGCGGCCACAACCCCGCCCGTGCTGGTGAACAAAAATACGCCTGCTGTGGATACGATTGTGGCCCAGCGCCAGGCGAGTGCCGGATGCTCTTTACGCGACACGTTGTCATAAAGGGCTCTGCGGAACTCATAGCGGGCTCGGGCGCGGAAAGTCGCATCCGGGGAAATCGAGCTGGCCGCCCTCGCCGCGTTTGCGGTTTCCAGCAAGGGTTTCAGTTCTGCCGCATGTTGGGGATATCTAGAAAGGCACGCATCAATGGATTCGTTCTTTATGAGCATGCTCTCGAAACACTCGTTGAACACGCCTGCTATCTGTTTGTCATTCTTCGTGTTGTTAGTCATAGTCTTCAGCCACCAGCATTATTTTCCTCAAGGCCACCACGGCACTGTGCTGCAGTGCTTTCACGGCGCCCTCGCTCTTGCCTACCAGTCGGGCTACCTCGGCTACCGGGAGGTCGCTGCTGAAGCGCAGGGCGATAACCTCCTGCTGTGCCTTAGTCAGCTGTCTGGTGGCCTTCACCAGGTGATCTATGTCCGCCTTCAGCTCGGTTTGATGCTGAGGATTTTCGTCCGGATCGTCCGGGGTTATGGCCTCGGTAAGTTCGATGGACTGTTGCCGGCTCGT
>JBEKPN010000132.1:0-5080 GCA_049520695.1 Dehalococcoidales bacterium
GTAAATGAAGAAATCATAAAATCGCTGCTGAAATAGTTACAAAGTTATGACTTTTAACAATTTTCTGTCGCCTTAAATATCTGCCGCGAGGTTGCATAGAAGGTTGAATGCACGCTAGACTAGAATAACGGATGAAATTCGCATTAGCTTGAACAAATTAACTATTGACAGACAGAGGACACTCCTTTTTGTCGGGGCGCACCCGGACGACGAGACATTTGGTATAGGAGGCACACTGGCACAGTGTGCCTCCGCTAATGTGAGAGTTTACTATGCCTGCGCCACGCGCGGTGAGGTCGGCATGGCCGACGCTGAAGCCATGAAAGGGTTTAACTCCGTGGGCGATATGCGCTGGGCCGAGCTTGAGTGTGCCGCCCGGGTATTGGGACTGGCGGGAGTCGTCTACCTGGGTTACCGCGACTCCGGTATGGCAGGCTCGCCGGAAAACCGTCACCCCGAATCCCTGACCATGGCTCCGCTGGAGCAGGCAGCAGAGAGAGTTGTCAGGGCAATCAGGGAGCTCAAACCGGAGGTGGCCATCACACACGACCCGCTCGGAGGCTACCGCCACCCCGACCATATAGCCATTCACAGAGCCACGGTGGCCGCCTTCAAGGCAACCGGTGATGGCAGCAAGTACATGGACGCTGGAGCAGCTTTCCAGCCGCAGAAACTCTATTTTAACGTTTTCCCGCGCGGATGGTTGAAGCTAGCCGTAAAACTGATGCCGCTCTTCGGCCAGGACCCGCGTAGATTCGGGCGCAATCATGATATCGACATCGCCAGCCTGGCACAGACGGATTTCCCGGTACACGCGCGGGTGCGCCTTGATAAGCGTTCCGTTGCTATCCGTGCTGAGGCTACAGCCTGTTACAAAAGCCAGATAGGCGGGGGCCCGCCGCGCCGGGGTCTTTTCCGGCTTATCAACACATTCTCCGTACAGCAGGACTCCTACATGCGCGCTTACCCAGAAGTGAAGGGACGGCTGCGCGAAAACGACCTTTTCGCAGGCGTCATCTAGCCACTGAACGGAGCAGTGTGCCCACGCAGCATTTTTTTTCTTCAAGAGCGAGATAAGCATTGCAGCGGAACTCAAGGACCAGACGCGGTTCTCATTGGCACATAACCACGTCTTGTTTACCAAAGTGAGACGCAAGGAATGCGTAGATGTTCGAATGTGGAATAATCTTCTTTGGCAGATGTCAATGTACGGCTATCGGCAGTTGATATTTATGTGACCAATGTCATATCAAAATAAACAAGTAGCGCTGATAATAGTATTTCAGTCCA
Source organism: Dehalococcoidales bacterium (assembly GCA_049520695.1). Lineage (GTDB taxonomy): Bacteria > Chloroflexota > Dehalococcoidia > Dehalococcoidales > UBA1222 > SURF-27. The sequence continues at coordinate 1,291 of JBEKPN010000132.1, forward strand.
CTTGGAGGAACAAATATGCAAACTAACATTGACACGGGAGCAAGAATAAAATCAGAATCAATTGAAACGACAAATTCACGCCGAGCTTCATTTGCTGAACTAACGGAGTACAATAAAGCTGTTGTTCTGGCAGGAAGAGCTTCAAACAATCACAAATGGGAACTAGGAGGGTGTCCGCGATGCCGGGGAGATGTTTTTCTGGATTCGGAAGATGGAGAGTTATTAGGACACTGTCTCCAATGCGGGTATGTGGGAGTAGGGGTAGTCGCAATAAAATCAAGACCAACCCCAACAGTTTGATATTGATAAATTAAAGGATAAATCATCTTGAGACCCCATGATCAAAACGCTGGTATTTAACCACAGGACATCGACAATTGGGATCAGCTACGCAAGTGCGGAGGTCTATTTATGGCGGATAATGCCAAAGGCAACAAAACTCAAACGATAAGCCTGGATATAAGCGGCATGAGCTGCGCCAGTTGCGCCGGGGGTGTCGAGGCCACGCTGGCACGGACCCCCGGCATTGTGCAGGCCAGAGTCAACTTTGCCGCGTCCAAAGCCATCATCGAGTATGACCCTCAGAAGATAAATCTGCCTCAGATCGCCAAATTCGTCAAAGAAATGGGCTACGCGGTGGTGGCCAGGAAGACCATTTTCCCCATCGAGGGCCTGCATTGTGCATCATGCGTGGCCAACTCCGAGGAAGCCATCATGGGAGTCCCCGGGGTCATTTCGTCATCTGTTAATTTGGCGTCGTCGAGGGCTACCGTTGAATACGTCGGAGAATTGGATGTTACCACGCTGAGGCACGCCGTGTCCGAGGCGGGGTATGAACTTGGCAAAGAATCGGCCACCATAGAAGATGTCAGCCTCACGGCGGAGCGAGAGATAAAAAGCCTGCGCAGCCGTTTTATTGTAGCTCTCACGCTCGGTGCCATTATCATGCTGCTGGGGTTTGTGCCTGAGTTCAGCGGCCAAGCCTATCTATTGTGGGCGCTGGCGACGCCGGTACAGTTCTGGGCCGGCTGGCGGTTTTACAAAGGCGCCTGGGCAGCTATGCGTCATGGCCGCGCCGATATGAATACGCTCATCGCAGTGGGCAGTTCAGCGGCATACTTCTACAGCATGGCAGTGGTTCTTTTCCCCAGCGCCTTTACCTCGGGGATAATCGAGGCCAACCTCTATTTCGATACCTCAGCACTTATCATCGCGCTCATACTCCTGGGCCGCTTTCTCGAAGCACGCGCCAGAGGCAGGACATCGGGAGCCATCAAGAAGCTGATTGGCCTGCGTTCCAGCACGGCCTGCGTTATAAGGAATGGGCAGGAGCTCAGCATTTCTGTGGATGACGTGCAGGTGGGAGATCTCGTACTGGTTCGGCCGGGGGAAAAGGTACCGGTGGACGGTATTATCCAGCAGGGATATTCCACCGTCGACGAGTCTATGATTAGCGGTGAAAGCCTACCGGTGGACAAGAAGGCAGGGGACGAGGTTATCGGGGCTACCATCAACCGGACCGGCAGTTTCCAGTTTACGGCCACACGGGTGGGTAAGGACACCACGCTGGCGCACATCGTACGCTTGGTGGAGGAGGCCCAGGGCAGCAAGGCTCCCATCCAGCGCCTGGCAGACATCATCGCATGGGGACGGGGCTGGGTGCGGAACACGGCATCCTCATTCGCAGCGCCGAGACGCTGGAAAAGGCGCACCGCATCCGCACTGTCCTGCTGGATAAGACCGGCACGCTTACAGCGGGGAAGCCCAGAGTCACCGATATTGTCCCGCTGGCTCCCTTCACCCAGGAAGCAGTGCTTCAGATGGCGGCTTCGGCCGAGAAGTTTTCAGAGCACCCGCTTGGCAAGGCTATAGTAGCCGAAGCCGATGAAAGAAAACTGGACCAGCTTGTGGCTTCTGATTTCAACAGCCTCCCCGGCATGGGAATAGTAGCGCAGATTGACGGCAAGACACTTTTTCTGGGTAATTTAAAGCTGATGCAGGAGATGCAGGTCCCGGTGAGTGAGATGGAACAATCTGCGACTCAATTATGGGAGCAGGGCAAGACAGTCATGTTTCTGGTGTGGGACGGGCGGCTGGTGGGATTGCTGGGTTTATCCGACAGCCTAAAGCCCACAGCGAAGGAAGCCGTTGCGCATATGCACAGGCTGGGGCTGGAGGTGGCCATGGTCACCGGTGACAACCAGCGGGCCGCTGGAGCCATAGCCAGCGAAGCCGGAATCGACAGGATTCTGGCAGAAGTTTTGCCTGAAAATAAAGCCGCCGAAGTTAAAAAGGTGCAGGCGGAAGGCAGGGTGGTCGCCATGGTTGGTGATGGTATCAACGATGCACCGGCCCTGGCCCAGGCAGACATCGGTATCGCTATAGGTACCGGAACGGACGTCGCTATCGAAACCGCCGATATCACCCTCATGGGCGGCGACCTGCGCGGGATTCCCGCTGCCATCGCTTTGAGCAAGCGTACTATGCGCACTATACGCCAGAATCTGTTCTGGTCGTTTGCCTATAACGTAATCCTCATCCCAGTGGCCGCCGGAATTTTATACCTCATATTTGGCAAGAACGGTGTACCCTCCGAACTGCATTTTATACTGGGGAGCTACGGTTTTCTGAATCCCATACTGGCGGCAGCCGCTATGGCCCTGAGTTCGGTCACAGTGGTAACCAATTCTCTGAGACTGCGCAATTTTGATCCGAACAAGCCAACGGGCTAATATGTATGTCAGGAGGTAGTTATAAAATGTCCATGGCAATTGACCCGGTCTGCAAGATGAAGGTGGATGAGTCCAAACCGGCAGCGACCTCGGAATATAAGGGCAAGAAGTATTACTTCTGTGCCGTAGGCTGCAAGAAGTCCTTCGACAAAAATCCCGAGAAGTACCTCGGAGCGTGCGGCCCCGGCTCTAAATGCAGCTGCTAATTTGTCAATGGAACTTGCTAAGAACAACACTTTTGAGGAAACAACCGTGTTTCATAAATTGATATTGTTGATTGTAGGGCTCGGTTTGATACCGTTCACCACGTGCGCTAAGGTGCCGCCTGCCACAGTGGTACAGTCAACCACTATTCCCAACATTACCACGTCTTCGATGGCAACCGGAAATACCACATCTATCCAAGTTCCTGCTTCGGGTGTCAAGCAAGCTGGCGATCTGCGTGTATGGATAATTAACAGCCCCAGCCCTCCCAAAGTCGGTAACTGTACACTGGATGCTTATGTTATTGACTCAAAAGGACAACCTGTCTCTGATGCTACACTTACTTTTGATCTGAATATGACTAACATGAATATGGGCAGTCACCTAGTAACTCCTACCCTGGTGGGGGACGGTCACTATAGTGGACAAGTGTTTTTGTCCATGCCAGGCCCATGGCGAGCGACTATCACCATTGTACATGCAGGACAAACAAACACGACCCAATTCGATTTCACGGTATATTATTAATGCATAGGATTAGATATTGACTCTTAATTAGGGGAGAAGTTAAATGTTAAATTTAACCGTCGCAATTGTTGGCAGCATTATAGTCCTGCTTTTCAGTACCGCCGAAGGTATATATATATCACGCCATAAATCTATCACCGAAATGTATGGCATGATGATCGGTATGACCCAGGGCATGATGACGGGTATAGCGGTTGGCTATTTCGCTGGCGCAACCAGTAACATGTTCATCGGAAACCTTGTGGGGATTTTCGTAGGGCTCTTTTTTGGGATTGTTTTCGGTCGAGTTGGTGGCCTGATGGGAATGATGGATGGAGGGATGGGGG
>JBEKPN010000133.1:0-2879 GCA_049520695.1 Dehalococcoidales bacterium
GAGACATAAAGAGATACTTAAGGCGTAGCACCAGCAGCCTTTAGATGGTAAATGGAAGAAGGAAAACCAAGTAAATCAGCCATTACTGCTTCCCTTAATCGGGCCGCCCACCTGTTTCTGGACGGGGAGTCCAAGATTTTTCGGGACGAATTCGCCATAGGATTCAGTGGTTTACGAAGCGAGGCAGAATTAAACGATGCCTTAGAGGTATTACAAAAGCAACTCGGGCAGGGGAATACCGCGGAGTTCGCTCGGGCGTTTTTGCAGTCTTACCGCGGCTTCGCGGTGGTACGGCACCGTTACACCGAGGACGAACTGACCAAAGCTCTAAAGCGTGGAGTCTCACAGTACGTTATCCTGGGGGCTGGCCTTGATTCCTTCGCTTATCGCCGGCGAGACCTGGAGGGAAAGCTACGGGTCTTCGAAGTCGACTACCCAGCCACTCAACAAGGGAAGAAGGCACGATTGCGTGAGTTTAAAATCAGTCTGCCCCGCAACCTCATCTTCGTACCCGTCGATTTCGAAAAGCAGAGGCTAACAGATGAGCTCTATGCTCATGGCTTTCAAAAAGATGCTCCGGCTTTCTTTTCCATGCTGGGGGTCGCGCCATACCTCACCGAGACGGCAGTTTATCAGACTTTACGCGAGATTGCCTCTATGGCACCCGGGAGCGAGATTGTATTTGAGTACTTGCTCCTGGAATCATTATTAAATGACGAGGACCGACAATTAGTAGTCGGTGGTAGGGCACCGGGACGCGAGGAACCGTGGTTAAGTCAGTTCGACCCAGTGGTACTGGCGCAGCGCTTAAAAGAAATGGGGTTTACAGAAGTACAGGACTTTGGACCGGAGGAGGCGAACAATCTCTATTTTGCCGGCCGTACTGATGAGCTATCCCCATATGCGCTAGACGGGCTATCTATATCTATATTGAGGATAGCGCATCTCATGAAAGCAAGAGTTGGCGGCAAACCCAAGCTAAAAAAACCTCTGTAAAAACCCCTTGGTCGTCTCTCTACGCCTTAAGTATCTCTTTATGTCTCAATGCCCGCTCTAGTGAAGGCTGCATTTTCATCTCGCGGAACTCTTTGATAGCGAAATCAAGGTGCTCCAACGCTTCTTTCTTTTCTGCGGGGTAATGCTCCAGTAAAAGCTCCGCAAGCTGAAGGCGCGTTAGGGCCAGTTCCGGACGGAAACGCATCTCCGTGCAGACCCTGATAGCTTCCAGGTAATGCTTACGGGCTTCATCATAGCGCCCCAGCAGGGCTGCAGCCCCGCCAAGATGACGGTCCAGGCTTGTTGGAGTGTATATACTGGCCATAGGATGGCCGCAGTTAGCCAGACGATTTAAAAGCAGCTCCGCCGACGGACGATGCTTTATCATCACAGCTGCTTCCAGAAAGGCAATGTCATCGGTTATCGTGGTTTCATCCTCGACCGAGCCGATATAGGGACGGTTGACGACAAGTTTCTCCAGGATTCCCTCCACCTCTTTGTCCCTTCCCAGGTAAGCCAGGCAAAGGATTTGCCGGCGGGGCATAGGGATGTGAGCCATGACGAATTTCAGAGTTTCCTCGGCTTTGCCTAAAAACAGCCATGTCCGGTGGCAGGAAGCAAATGCCAACGCGTTTGCAAGTACGGTGATTCCCACTTCCTCGCCAAGGGTCATAATAAGCCGACTAATTTTCTCACCCTCATCAAGTCGTCCATCCACAGCTGCCAGTATGCCGTCAAACATGGCCGACAAGAGCAGTAGATACACGTGGCCGCTTCGCTCCGCCAACTCTTTTACATCGTGCCAGGCCTCTTCAGCCCGATGGCGTTGTCCCCACTGGAGAAATACAGCACTTGCCATCCATAACCCGACGGTAAGAGTCACCGGGCGTACCCCGGCACGTGACGATGCTACCAGTTCTTCAGCCACGTGTAACCGCTCCACGGCGCGCTGCGGCGTGTCCAAATAGTAAAGCCATATATAAGAGGAATACCAAAACCAATCGGCATCGTTAACACGACGGGCCAGTTCGAGCGCCCGGCTCATCAAGACGGCACCTTCACACCGCTCACCCGAATTGTATTTCACGATACCCATAATCAGGTCAGCCCTAGCGCGCTCGACGGTACCCGGTGCAGCGTAGCGGTCAGCCCGTTCCGCCCACGCGACGCCCTCAACCGACGCATATACCTGCGGCAGGCCGGCTCCTTCTACGGCTAACGCTAATATCGCCAGGAAGCAGGCATGAGCGGCACTTTGCCTGTCACCGATAACTTCAGCCAGAGTGAACGCCTCTAACAGCTCCTGGTCGAGAACACGCCGCGGCGACTGCCCGGCTTCGAGCAATGCGTCGCCCAGGGCGAGGAGAAGTTTACAAATTTCCTTTTTATCATCGGGGTTAAGCACCTTCTGCACCTTGAGTGCCTGGTCCAGCAGCCGTGCCGCCTCTCCGTAGGCATAGACATCCGTGGCGCGTTTAGCGGCCAGTTCGCTGTAGCTGACCGCCTCGGCCAGGTCGGTGGGGTCGGTGGAATGCGAGAAATGTTCTGCCAGCTCGGCGGCATGCTCCTCAAGCCGTTTGGCATACTGCGTCTCCAGGGCGCGCGCCACCTGCTGGTGCAGCTTTAACCTCTGCGGGGCAATCATCTCCTCGTAAAGCGTCTGGCGGAAAAAGGCGTGGGTAAAGCGATAGCGGACAATACTCACGTGAGAGCGTTCCTCAAGTACAGAAAGCCGCACGGCCTCTTTAAGCGCGTTAACAAATGTATCTTCATTCATGCTGGTAACGACGGCTTTCAGCGTGTCCATTGCAAAGTCCCGCCCGATAACCGAGGCGACGGAAAGCAGCTGGTTACACTCTTTACTTAGCAGCGAAAGTCTCTTG
>JBEKPN010000134.1:0-2864 GCA_049520695.1 Dehalococcoidales bacterium
TTCTAACAAGTCGATTGTCCGCAGTAATTTAGCGCGTACCTTCGCTTCCTGACCCTTAATAAAATCCTCAACCGGAGAACTTCCCTTGGAATCCACGTAGAATTCGATAGTCCAATTCACGAAAGATAATATAGCACCAATTTTTCACTGTAACTACACTTTTGTCCCACTATCGGCACCAAATAAAAATATATATTGTCAGAGGGGCTGACGGAGATACAACCCACGCCCACTGTATTGACACATTTCCCCCATCCCGTTAACATGGAGCCTACAATATGCTGGCCAAGGTAATTAGCTGCGCCCTTGTGGGGCTGGAAGGCGCACTCGTCGAGGTCGAGGTGGACATCGCCCCCGGCCTGCCCAACTTTTTTGTGGTAGGGTTGCCTGACGACGCCGTGCGCGAAGCTCGCGAGCGCGCCCGCGCCGCCGTGAGAAATTCCGGTTTCACCTTCCCCATGCGCCGCATTGTGGTCAACCTGGCCCCGGCCGACCTCAAGAAGGAAGGCCCCGCTTACGACCTTCCTATCGCTGTGGGAGTTTTGCTCAGTTCGGGACAGCTCGAAGCCGATGTCTCACAGACGCTTTTCCTGGGGGAGCTTTCGCTAGACGGCACTCTACGCCATACCAGCGGCATACTGCCCATGGTGGCCTTGGCGCGACAGATGGGGCTGGCCAACGTTATCGTGCCTGAGACTGACGCCAGAGAGGCCGCGCTGGTCAGCGGCGTAAGAATTATTCCTCTTTCTTCCCTCAGCCAGGTGGTGGCTTATCTGCGAGGAGAGATTTCGCCGGCATCTCCGGTGGTTGAAGTTGTAGATAGCCAGGAATGGGAATATGCCAGCGTGGACCTGGCGCATATCAAGGGACAGGAGCACGTCAAACGCGCTCTGGAGGTAGCCGCCGCCGGAGGTCATAATATGGTGATGAGCGGCCCGCCCGGAAGCGGCAAGACCTTGCTGGCCCGCGCCTTGCCATCCATATTGCCTCCCTTGACGGACAATGAAGCACTTGAGGTTACCAAGATTTACAGCGTGAGCGGCCTGCTGCCGTCGGATACGCCCATGATGCACCGGCGCCCTTTTAGAAGTCCGCACTATACCATCTCCAACGCCGGACTGGTGGGTGGCGGCCACTGGCCCAGGCCGGGTGAGATCAGCCTGAGCCACCGCGGCGTGCTCTTCCTGGACGAACTGCCGGAGTTTGGCCACTCCGTGCTGGAGGTGCTGCGCCAGCCGCTGGAGGACAAGGTGGTGACTATCTCCCGCGCCCGGGGCAGCGTCACCTTCCCGGCCAATTTCATGCTTATCGGCGCCATGAACCCCTGCCCCTGCGGCTATTACGGCGACTCGCTCAGACCCTGCACCTGCGCGCCGGGGCTGGTGTCGCGCTATCAGAAACGCATCAGCGGGCCCTTCCTCGACAGGATGGACATATTCGTCGAGGTGCCGCACATAGATTATGACAAGCTGTCCGACAACCGCCTGGGCGAATCTTCCTCAAAAGTTCAGCAGAGGGTTACGGCGGCCAGAGACATACAGCTAAAACGATTCGCGGGAAGCAAGCTGGTGTGCAATGCAGAGATGACACCGGCAGAGGTACGGGCTTTCTGCGCCACCGACGATTCAGCCCAGAGCCTGCTCAAGGCTGCCATGAACCAGATGCACCTCTCGGCGCGCGCCTTCCACCGCATCCTCAAGCTGGCGCGCACGGTGGCCGACCTGGAACAGAGCGAGGAAATCCGGGCGCAGCATATCGCCGAAGCCATCCAGTACCGCCCGAGGCGCAGCGTATGAGCGGTGGGAAGATTTATGTCGTCAAGTCTTCCGGCGAGCGTGAGCTTTCTTCCGAGGCCAAGCAGCCCGGACATTCTCACCTTGATCGGCGCCGAAGGTGCAAGAGTGCTAGAATACTGGAAGAAGCACATGAGCTATGCTGAGATAGGAAAACAATATGAGCAAAAAACCGCATAAGTCATTCTGGGTCTGGTTTCTGGGGAGGCTGAGGACATACTTCCTGGCTGGCCTGCTGGTGGTCGTGCCTATAGCCGCCAGCGTACTGATACTGGTGTGGGTCTTCAGGACCATCGACGACATCCTGCAACCCTTCATCAAGAATATCTTCGGCCATCCCATCGTGGGTCTGGGTTTCGGGGTTACCATAGTACTCGTTTTCGTCGTCGGTATTATCGCCGGTAATTATGTCGGCAAGCGGTTGATACGGCTCGGCGACTCTATGCTGAAACGGGTGCCTCTCTTCCGCCAGATTTATACTGGGGCTACGCAGGTGATGGAAGGCCTTTCGGGTACCGGAGCCATCAGCAAAGCGGCTTTTAGGGAAGTTGTCCTGGTAGAGTTCCCCACTAACCGTATGACACATGTCGCCTTTATTACCAACGAGTTCACCGCTTCGGACGGACGCAAACTCTTCGCGGTATACCTGCCTTCAACACCCATACCCTGGTCCGGTTTTTCGGGCATCGTTACCGAGGACATGATCACGCGAACAACAATCAGCGTGGACGAAGCGCTCAAGATGGTTATTTCTGGTGTTTTGATAGCGCCGCACTCACTTGAAATCGCCAATATCGGGAGATTCACGGCTGCTACCATCGCTCCTCCCAAAACAGAAGCGGAGGATACCCTCAAGGAGTAACCTCCGCCCCGTTTCCGCAGAACTATCTAAACTTCTGTTATTTCAGTTCGACGGTAGCGCCGACGGCTTCGAGCTTGGCTTTGGCCGCTGCAGCTTCGTCCTTGCTGACGCCCTCTTTGACGTTCTTGGGAGCGCCTTCTACCAGGTCCTTGGACTCTTTGAGGCCGAGGCTGGTCAGCTCGCGCACCACGCGGATGACGTTGATCTTG
>JBEKPN010000135.1:0-2516 GCA_049520695.1 Dehalococcoidales bacterium
GTGGGCTGATAACCCACGGCCGAAGGCATGCGGCCAAGAAGGGCCGAAACCTCCATGCCGGCCAGGGTGTAGCGGTAGATGTTATCGATGAAGAGCAGCACGTCCTGATGCTCGACGTCGCGGAAGTACTCGGCCATGGTGAGGCCGGTAAGAGCGATGCGCAGGCGCACGGCGGGCAGCTCATTCATCTGTCCGAATACCAGAGCGGTCTTGTTGATTACGCCGGAGGCCTTCATATCCTGCCACAGGTCATTACCTTCGCGTGAGCGCTCGCCCACGCCGGCAAATACGGAGTAGCCCGAGTGCTCGGTGGCAATGGAGCGGATGAGCTCCTGTATGATAACCGTTTTGCCCACGCCGGCGCCGCCATAGGCGCCGATCTTGCCGCCGCGGGCGAAGGGGGAGATGAGGTCGATTACCTTGATGCCGGTCTCCAGCACCTTGGTGGTGGTCTCCTGCTCATCGAAGGCAGGAGGATTGCGGTGAATGGACCAGCGCTCAGTGGCTTTGACCTCACCGATGCTGTCCAGCGGCTCGCCCAGAACGTTGAAAATTCTACCCAGTGAGGCGGGGCCCACGGGGACCTTGATGGGAGCGCCTGTGTCGAGGGCTTCCACGCCGCGCGCCAGGCCGTCGGTCGGCACGAAAGACAGACATCTCACCCAGTTGTTGCCCACATGGGCCTGGGCTTCCAGCACCAGTTTGGTGCCATCGTCTTTTATGATTTCGATGGCGTTGAAGAGCGCCGGCATATTATCTGCCGGAAACTCTATGTCAACTACTGAACCGATAACCTGGACCACTTTCCCTTTGGCCACAAAACCCTCCTAAGCTAGAGCCGCCGCTCCTCCGATGATGTCCAGCAACTCAGTGGTAATAGACTCCTGACGAGCCTTGTTATAAACCAGTGTCAAATCGTCAATCAACTCTTCAGCGTTGTCGGTGGCATTGCGCATGGCTATCATGCGGGCTGACTGCTCGCTGGCAATGGCTTCCAGAATGGCGTGGTACACATTCATCTCCACGAAACGCGGTAGAAGGGCGTCCAACACAGCATCTGAGGTTGGCTCGAAAATATAATCCAGGTTGTACTGGCCAGCCTCAACCGCTACCGGCGTAACAGGGAGTATCTTCAGAATGGTTGGCGTCTGTACCATAGTATTAATAAATCGGGCATAGGTAATGTATACGGCATCCACTTTGCCAGAGATAAAATCATCTATAATTATGCGCGAAATGGGCAGAGTGTCCACCATGTCGGGCCTGTCACCGAGCTGGATAAACTCGGCCACCACGTTCTGCGAGGTGCGCCGCATGAATTCCAATCCCTTACGCCCCACCGCGATGACCGAAGCTGGCAGGGATTGATCAAGGATAAAAGCTGCCGATTTGCGGTTTAGGTTGGATACCAGGCCACCGGAGAGGCCACGGTCAGGCGTAATATGAACCAGAGCCACTTTTTTAATAGGGTCTCGTGCTTTAAGCAAAGGATGCGTGCTTTTATCTTGAGTCACGGAAGCCAGGGTGGATATGACCTGCGTGATTTTCTGGGTATAGGGTCTGCCTGCCAGGCCACGTTCCTGGGCACGACGCATCTTGGAGGCGGCGATCATTTCCATGGCCTTGGTAATCTTGGCCGTGCTCTGAACGCCCTTGATGCGCCGCCGTATCAGACGAATATTAGCCAATGTCTAACCCCTCTGCCCTAAAAAATCTTCTTATACTCAGCAAGGGCCGCCTTGAGTTTTTCTTCGGTGACATCGTCCAGCACCCTGGTCCTGGCAATTGTATCGCCGATGTCGGGGTGCTGCGCCGCCATGAACTGGTGAAAGCCCTTTTCGAAAGCCATTACTTTGTCTGTAGGTATGTCGTCAATAAACCCGTTGATGGCGGCATAAAGGATCATCACCTGTTGCTCGACCGGCATGGGTTCATACTGCGGTTGCTTGAGGATTTCGGTGACGCGCCGGCCGCGGTCGATCTGCGCCCTGGTGGACTTGTCCAGCTCCGACGTGCCGAACTGAGCGAAAGCCGCCAGCTCGCGGTACTGAGCCATAGTAAGCTTGAGTTTGCCGGCCACCTTTTTCATGGCCTTCGTCTGGGCAGCGGAACCGACGCGGGATACAGACGTACCGGCGTTGAGGGCCGGGCGGATGCCCGCGTTGAACAGGTCTGATTCCAGATATATCTGGCCGTCTGTAATAGAGATAACATTGGTGGGGATGTAGGCCGAAACATCTCCGGCCTGTGTTTCGATAATGGGCAAAGCAGTCAGGGAACCGCCGCCGAATTCTTTATCCAGCTTGGCGGCGCGCTCCAAAAGCCTGCTGTGCAGGTAGAACACGTCCCCGGGATAGGCCTCGCGGCCGGGGGGACGGCGCAGCAGCAGCGAAAGCTGGCGGTAGGACCAGCCGTGCTTGGAAAGGTCGTCATAGACCACCAGCGCGTCCTTGCCAGCTTCCATGAACTCTTCTCCGATGGCGCAGCCGGCATACGGAGCAAGGTACTGCAGGGCG
>JBEKPN010000136.1:0-3588 GCA_049520695.1 Dehalococcoidales bacterium
GGAGAAGTTGGCAAAGAGAACGCACAGCCAGAGCCACAGAGCGACAGCGCCGATGAAAGCCGGCCTGGCTTCCCCGTGGCCCGAAAGCGCCTGAATCCATAGCGCCGTCGTAAGAACGCTACCGACCTCGGTCACGAACATGACGGGATTGCGCAGCATCCAGCGCGGGTTTAGCTTTACAAAAGCGTCCAGAAGCGCACGGCGATAAATTTCCCAGCCGCGATTCGACGGCCTGTCCTTTTTATCCGCTGCCGCATCAGGTTTGGTAGCACATTCAGGAGATTTTTCTGTATTTATCACCGGTAATTACCTCATCATCAAACGTTCTACGATTGGCCCGAGCGAAAGGGCAGGGAAAAAGCTGAGAGCGCCCACGATGATGATAACCCCGATAAGCCACCCGCCGAATAACGGCGTGTGCGTGGGCAGGGTGCCTGCAGAAACCGGCACCTTTTTCTTTTGCGCCAGTGAGCCTGCGATAGCCAGGGCGGGCACCGCCAGCCAGTAACGTCCGAAGAACATAGCTACCGATTCGGCGATATTATAAAAAAGGTTGCTGCCTATCCCGGCGAAGGCGCTGCCGTTATTGTTTGCGGTGGACGAGAAAGCATACAGCACTTCACTAAAACCGTGAGGGTCGGGGTTAGACACCGCCGACTTCCCGGTGGCCAACGACACTGCCAGCGCCGTCCCGAGCAGTACCAATACTATGGGGATGAGCACCATGAGGGAAGCCATTTTCATTTCAAAGGCCTCGATTTTCTTGCCCAGGTATTCGGGCGTCCTGCCTATCATAAGCCCGGCTACAAATACTCCGACGATGACGAAAGCCAGCATGCCGTAAAGACCGGCACCGACTCCGCCGAACACCACTTCACCCAGCTCTATATTCACCATCGGTATCAATCCGCCGATCGGTGTATAAGAATCCAGCATTGAATTGACCGATCCGTTCGATACCGAAGTCGAAACCACTGACCAGAGGGCAGAATTCGCCGCCCCGAAACGCACCTCTTTGCCCTCCATGTTGCCGCCGGATTGTGTAGTGGAAGCGGTCTGATCGACGCCGATCTTGGTGAGTGCCGGATTGCCGCTCTGTTCAGACCAGACGCAAACCGACAGCATTACAATAAAAATGGTTGTCATCACTCCCAGAAGGAGCCAGCCCTGGCGCGTGTCGCCCACCATCTTGCCGAAGGTGTAGCAGAGCGACGCCGGGATAAGCAAGATACCCAGCGTCTCCAAAAAGTTGGAGAAGGGGGTCGGGTTTTCGAAGGGATGGGCTGCATTGACGTTAAAGAACCCCCCGCCGTTGCTGCCGAGTATCTCAATGGCAGTCATGCCGGAAACCGGGCCGGTCGCTATCGTCTGCTGCGTGACTACCTGGCCGTTTGAATCAACGGTGGGTTGCAGCAGATTTACCGTCTTCGACCCACTGAGCGTCTGGACTACGCCCTGTGATGCCAGAAATAATGCCAGGATTAGTGAAAGAGGGATGAGTACATACAAAAGTGCGCGTGTCGTATCCACCCAGAAGTTGCCTATCGTTTTGGCCGAGTGCCTGACGAAACCCCGTATGAGCGCCAGCAGCACTGCTATACCGATGCCGGCAGATAAAAATTGGTGCACCATCAAACCCAGCATCTGCGTCAGGTAGCTCATGGTGGTCTCTCCGCCATAGTTCTGCCAGTTGGTGTTGGTATTGAAGCTCACGGCGGTGTTAAAGGCAAGGCCAGGGTTGACAGCTCCGAGGTTTTGTGGATTGAGGGGTAAGATGCCCTGCAGGCGCTCAATGGCATATAGCAAGATCATGCCTATCACAGTAAACAACAATAGAGCCATGGCGTAGGTTTTCCAGGACATTTCTTCATCGGATTTTATTCCTAAAATACGATAGATGAGGCGCTCGACTGGACCTACTATCGGGCTCAGCAGAGTACGCTCACCCTGAAATACTTTCGCCATGTAAGAACCCAGCGGCTTGACCAAGAGCAACAAAACGACAATATAGAGGATGATTTGCAGCCAGTCCATAAAGTTCATCTGAACCACTCCGGTTTAAGTAAAGCTAGAATCAGGTATATTAATAAAAGCAATGCGATTAATCCGAAAACGACATAGATTGGATTCATACATTTACCTCATGAGCTTTTCGCACAAGGAAACTAACGCGAACGTGGCTGAGAAAAATACCAGTGCGAGCAACATAAAAGCAAAATCGGTCATAAGGGTTATTCTAGGACGTCAGAGGTCAAAAAAGAGTCAAGAAATATGGCAGGAGTATCACGAAAGTGTCAAGATTGCAATAAGGTTCCTTGGGAGCTATATAAGCCAACCCGTCAATAAAACATGGTGCCTTGCCCTCCTGGCCAAACCCGCATGAAGTATGATGGGCACTCCTCTTGGGGAATAAGCCCGTATCTGAACGCTAAGTTGGGGGCCAGGAAGATAGAGGCTGAGGCTGCTCACTGATGTGCTGTCGAGTAAGAATCAAAACGCTGGCTCACTGATGTGCTGTCGAGTAAGAATCAAAACGCTGTAGGCATTGACTGAATCAATATAGTATGTTTATTGACTTTATGCCTTAGGCATAATAGGCGTAGGATACTTAAGATAGCCGTAAGCTGGACAAATTTTCACCTATCCCCGTTCAAAGCGGGTGGAAAAGAGTATGTAAAAACAAGCTCGGAATAGGACGTTGAATTATCGGCTGGCAAATAGTAAGATTAAACGTCATTTTCATGCTAATTCGATAGTAAGATTATGCCCAACTGGCAACTGACAGCTACCACGATATTTTGCGATACCTGCTCAGGTGAGGTCACCATCATGGTGTACAAGGACGGGCAGGTAAAATGCACCGGCGTGTCTAGGTCGTCCAGCAAGAGCAAAAAGACGGCGGCTCCTTCCTGCTCGGCTGATAAGTGCAAGCAGGTGACGGACTACAAGGCGAAACTCGATGTGGAAGAGCGGAGTGGCTAACACGGAAACTCTCCGACAGACATGCGCGGATTCTCTAAATGGCTCCGTCAGCATCCGCGTTGAGAACCTGTCGCTTTCTTTCGGAGGCGTCAAAGCCCTGTCCGATATTAGCGTCGAAGTCAGGGAACACGAGATTCTGGCCGTCATCGGGCCTAACGGCGCCGGCAAGACCTGCCTGCTCAACTGTATAAGCGGATTCTACCGCCCCCAGAAGGGGGACATTTTCTATCATGGCCAGCGCATTACGCGCAAGCGCCCGGACTCCATCGCCAGACTGGGTCTGGCGCGCACCTTCCAGAACATCGAGCTGTACACCGGGCTCTCCACGCTCGACAATCTCATGGCGGCGCGGCACGTGCTGATGAAACAGAACTTCCTGGCCGGAGCCCTCTATTTCGGCCCGGCGCACAGCGAGGAAATGCGCCACCGACGCACCGTGGAGGACATTATCGACTTCTTGGAGATTGAGCCCATCCGCAAGAAGATCGTAGGAGCGCTGTCCTACGGTATGAGGAAACGCGTTGAGCTGGGGCGGGCGCTGGCGCTGGAGCCTAAAGTGCTACTGCTGGATGAGCCGATGGCGGGCATGAACCTCGAGGAAAAAGA